>JAGWPI010000107.1 GCA_028877005.1 Bacteroidota bacterium
ACGCCTGTTTGGGTAATAGCGCAATCTAAAAAAGCAGCTACAAGTAGTACAACATCTGCCACAGGCCACAACATACACATACAGCTAAAGCCATTTAAAAATACCACTATTTATTTGGGTACCTATTATGGTAAAGGAAAAGCCCTAACGGATTCTGCCGTATTAAACAGCAATAGCGAAGGAGCCTTTAAAGGAAGTAAGCCGCTTACAGAAGGCGTTTATTTTGTGGTATCGCCACAATACACCATACAGTTTGAAGTACTGATAGGAAAAGAGCAACATTTTAGTATTGTAGCCGACTCGGCCAATAAAATGCACCCAATAATTAGCGGATCACCCGATAATGCCTTGTTTTTACAATATTCGCAGGAAAGTTATCGGTTGGGCAGCGATATAGATGCCTTGCAAAAATCTTTATCCTTGCAACATACCCGTGCAGATTCTTTAAAAATTGAAGCACAATTAAAAAGCCTCTCTGAAAAATTACACCAAGCACGCGAAAATATTATTACCCAACATCCCAACACTTTATTGGCTTTTTTATTACAAGCCATGCAAAGACCTGAAGCTCCTGCTGTACCGGTTGTAAATGGCAAAGCAGATTCATTATACCCTTTCCGATATGTAAAAGACCATTATTGGGACGATGTATTGTTTAATGATGACAGGCTACTACATACACCATTTTTTGAACCCAAATTGGATGATTATTTTAAATACTATGTATCGCCTGCACCCGACTCCATTATCAATGAAGTAAATTATATGTTATTAGCTGCCCGAACCGGTAAAGAAATTTATCCTTACCTGCTAACCAAGTTTACCAATAAGTACCTTAATCCGGAGTATATGGGGCAAGACAAAGTGTTTTTGTTTTTGTATGAAAATTTTTATGCTAAAGGCGATACCGTTATTTTAAATGCCGAGTCTAAAAAAATGATAACGGATAGGGCTTATAGCATGATGGCTAATCAAATAGGTGCTGCCGCACCGGAATTAAACTTAACCGATACCACCGGGAAAAATATTTCATTATACAGTTTAAAAGCACCCTTTACCATTGTGGTGTTTTGGGATCCAACCTGTGGGCACTGTAAAGAAGAATTACCCCGAATAGATTCTATTTATAAAGCACGTTGGAAGGCAATGGGCGTTCAACTATATAGTGTAAATGTAAATGAAGCCCGAATGGAGGATATGAAGCAGTTTGTTCAAGAACATCATTTTAGTCCCGATTGGTTAATTACTTACCAAACCAAAGCGGCAAGGCAGGCCGAACAAAAAGCCAATGAGCCCAATTACCGGCAATTGTATGATGTGTTTAAAACACCCACACTCTACTTGTTAGATGCCGATAAACATATTATTGCTAAGCAGTTAACCATAGAGCAGATAGACAATTTAATGCAAGTAAAGCGAACCCAAAAACAATAAAAGCAATTACTCCTAATGCCTTTATTTTTCTGATTCAAAATAGTTATATACTTTCATCGCTTTTTTCATTCATTGTTATCAACATAATTTTGTATGGTATAACCGTGGATAGTTTTAAAGAAAGCGCTACTGTTTTTTAATGTAATTAGGCGCCGGATGTTGGGGTAAAATATCTTTTACCTTGCTATATATGCATTTTTTTAAACAATCGAAATCATTTTTATACCTGCCAGTACTATTGCGGGTAAATAGGATTGTTAAACAATTTGTCTTCAATAATATTTTTTCCTTCAACAATGAAATTGCCCATAGTGTATAAGCAAAGCGCTATCTATTTGTAATTTAATTAAACATTTTAATATATTTTTTTATCATCATTCATGTGGTTGATTGTTTGGACAAACATTTTTGACTAATAATATTGATTTTACCAGGCTTATTGAAATGGTTTAACTACACTGTTTAACAAAGATGGGTTGATAAACACTAATCTGCTAAACAACAAATGCTATTTTATTATTATTAATAAAAAATTTTTTTTGTTTTTCAACAATTGTAAAAAATAGCTGTTGAAATACCATAAACATTATTTAACATACCGTTAAATAAGTTTAATAATCAAACTTTTTTAAACCCAAAAATCACAGCTATGTATCAAAACTTGTTAGAAGTTCAAACCATTGCCAGCAACAACTATGTTGCTTTTACCTTTTTTGTAGGTACAATGGCCATGATGGCAGCGTCTGTTTTTTTCTTTTTTGAGTTATCAAATGTTGAAAAAAAATGGCGAACATCTGTACTTGTATCCGGATTAATCACCTTCATTGCGGCGGTGCACTACTATTACATGAGGGGATATAATCTTGAAACCGGACAATCGCCCACGTTTTTCCGTTATGTAGATTGGATTCTTACAGTGCCGCTGATGTGTGTAGAGTTTTATCTTATTACCAAAAAAGCCGGAGCCAAAATTGGTTTATTATGGCAACTGATTATTGCCTCATTATTTATGTTAATTACCGGTTATATTGGTGAGGTATTTTATGGTAATGAAACACAAAGTTGGTTTTGGGGTCTTATTAGTGGAATTGCCTATTTTTATATAGTATACTTAATATGGTTTGGCGAAGTGGCAAAACTTGCCGGTAATGCCGGCCCCACAGTAGCAAAAGCTGTAAGGGTACTTGCATGGTTTGTTTTAGTAGGATGGGCTATTTATCCTATTGGATATATTGCCGGAACAGAAGGCGGTTTATTTGGTGTAAGAATATTCCAAGGATTATCTATGGATATTGTTTACAATATTGGGGACGCTATTAATAAAATTGGATTTGGCTTGGTAATTTATACTTTAGCACAATCAGATAAATCATTAGTTGCTGCCTAAAAATTTTTTATAAAAGTAAGTGCGGTTGTATGTTTAAACAACTACACTTACTTTTTTTTATATAAAAATTATTTATGCGTACCCTATTAATTATAGCTGGTTTTTTTCTGCTTATATTTCAACATCTTTTTATTGCAACGGCCCAGCATATAGAATTTTTGGTATTTATTATATCTATTATTCTTTTAGGAATACCTCATGGCGCTGCAGATTTACTGGTAGCTAATAAAAACGCCACAATAAACCATCAATTATTTTCTAAGTTTACATTTCTGTTTATTTACATACTTCGATTGTCCATATTTGCCCTCATCATTTGGTTTTCACCGGTAATAGGTAATTTACTATTTATTTTGTTTGCTGCCTATCATTTTGGGGAAACAGATTTGCATCAATTTGAAACCAACCATATTTTAGGCAAACTGTTTATTGTATCATACGGACTATTAATTATATCAACCATATTGTTGCACCACTTTAACGATGTAAAGCAAATTTTTTTACTATTTGAATCCGGGAAAAAATATCTCTCCCTGCTTAATTGGATAGAAACAAACCGTTATGCAATTGTAATAACGGTGGGTATTTTCTTTCTGTTTTCTACCGTAGCATTTTTTGTAAAATATGCACTTTATAAAGACTTAAAAAACGGATTATTCCTCATTCGCCTGCTACTTATTTTATTTATATTATACAACCTTCCTATGCTATTAGGTTTTACATTTTATTTTGTTTTTTGGCATTCTTTTCTTTCACTTAATTATATATTTAAATACTTAAAAAACAATCATGTATATTCCAACACCATTATTTTTAAGCAAGTATTACTGTATAGTGTGTTGGCTATTTTGGGTATTCTTATTTTTGGGGTAATTGGATTTATGTTTACCAACAAAGATGCCATGGCCGGATATATATTTCTTGGATTAGCGGTACTAACTGTACCGCATATGCAAGTAATGCATACCATGTACAATAATATTCGCACAAAAAGCAGACTTATTTAACTAAGTTTCCGGTAAGTTACATACATCCATCAAAAAGCTTTTCTTCACTAAAAAAATATTGCTGCTTTACATGAATATTTTGATGTAATTTGTTCAAATTAATACAGTGTATACTGTACCTATTGTTCATACTTACATCAATATTTATTTATGCCATACATGAAAGCCCTACTATTATGGATGCTGTTTAGCACATCGGCATCCCTTATCAAAGCGCAAAACGCGCCACCCTCTCCCTTTGATACCACCATGTATGGCCGTAATGAAATGGCCGGGCATTATGTAAATACGCGGGGTATTCGCTTGTATTATGAAACCTATGGTACCGGTAATCCGTTGCTGATTATTCATGGTAATGGCGGCTCAATCAATAATTTTTTATACCAAATACCCTATTTTGCAAAATCGTACCGTGTAATATTAGCCGACAGCAGGGCACAAGGTAAAACAATAGATACCGGCGATTCACTTAGTTATGAAATGATGACCGATGATTTAAATGCTTTACTTGATTCGCTGCATGTAGATTCCTGTAATGTTATTGGCTGGAGCGATGGTGGTATTAATGGATTATTATTAGCTATTCGCCACCCCGATAAAGTAAAAAAATTAGCCATAACGGGTGCTAATTTATGGCCCGATACTTCGGCTATTGATACCTGGGTACGCAATTGGGCACTGCATTTAAATGATACTTTGGCCAAAATGCCTGCCACCCCTGCGGTAAAAAGAGAAAGAAAGTTAGCACATTTACTTTCATACGAACCGCATATCAGTTTAGCCCAACTGCATACCATACAATGTCCCACATTGGTTATTGGTGGCGATCATGATGTAATACGCCCTATACATACCTTATTAATTGCCGAACATATTCCCAAATCTTATTTGTGGATTTTACCCAACTCCGGGCATTCTACCCCAATAGTGTATAAGGACGATTTTAATAGGCAGGTAGATTTATTTTTTAAAACCCCTTACCGTACCATTGAAAAAGAGGCACGATTTGAATAGTGGGAACCCCAATGTTGGCCAGTTTTCTTTGCCCCTTGTTCGAGACAGATTCGAGGCATGTTCGACAGTGGTTGCATACAAGCCGCAAAAATAGGGGCTTTTATCAATGTTGTGTCGAACAACGGTCGAACAAATTCAAAAAAATGCCCGTCAATAAAGGGTTGTAGCTTTTTTGCTTGTATATTATGTTAAATAGAAAGCCCCTCAGCTCATTATTAATAGCCCCAAAAGCAGTAAAATTTGTAAATGAAATACTACAATAAGTGTATGTAGCGTTTTTAAAAGAGAAATTGTACTTTTAATTTCGTAAACTGATTCATATCCTTAAAAAACAAAGTTTTGAGTAACCTCAGCATCGTAAAAAATGAATACAGTCATCTGCCAGATGAGGAATTATTGCAGGTGGCTAGGGAAGGTATCCCCTATCTTTCAAAACATCATTTTAAAGACTTACAGGAAGAATTGGCTTATCGCCATTTAGATGATGCATTGGCCAATAGCAATAAAGCCTACCAGTCATTGCGCAATGCACTTGCCCTTTCTGCATTTGATCATTCCACCGATGGAATTTTTGCTGCAGCTGTTTGGAAACTAATTTTTGAATGGAAGGCACAGGGTAAATCGGATGAAGCCATTTGTGCATTGCTGGCGGAGCAACAAATTCATCCTGAATATGCCAATATGTTGGTAGCCTGTATAGAGCCTCAGTTAGAAAGCAGTATTGAACAATTGAAAACAGCGGCCTTTGCCGGTTATATACCTACCCTTGTTGGATTAGTAACCATATTATGGGTATGGGTATTTACTTTAGCACCTTGGTACCTGTTTATTGGGTTATTACTGCTGGTAACCGGTAGTTTAAAATTGTATACCGTATTACCCAAACAAAGAAAATTACAAGCTTTGTTACAGCAAATTAAAAAAAGATAAGCTGCCGGATGCGTGCATTTGCAGTTTCATTTTAACCATTGCTAAAATGGATAATACCATTGGGTAATAACAATGGCCATTACAGCAATAGTAGCATTGTAATAATGGGTTAAGGTGAATTAGCAACCCAACTATCCTGCCTTTACCTGCTAAGGTGTAACATTTTTTTTGCTCATCCGTTGTACACAAAAGATGAACCCTATTGTATTTTTCATTAAAACAACAATTATGATGAAACAAGGTATGTTATTAATAGCAGTAATGATGGGAGTATTGATGGTACAGGCGCAAACCAAAAATTTTATTGATAGGCCCTATTTGGAGGTGAATGGAACTGCCGATAGTTTGGTAGTGCCCAATGAAATTTTTATTCGATTTACCATTAATGAGAAAGATACAAAAAATAAAGTATCCTTAGAAGAGCAAGAAAGAAGTATGTTTCAGGCTATACAACAATTAGGTATTAACGCCGCTAAAAATTTATCGGTGAATGATATGTCAAGTAACTTTCAGTATTATTTTTTAAAAGGGAAGGATGTATTAAAATCGAGAGAATATTTGCTGAAAGTAGCAACAGCACTTGAGGCAGGCCAAGTGTTTATGGCATTAGAGCAATTGGGCATAGCGAATGCATCAATAGACCATGTAGACCATTCGGGAATAGATGCCATAAGAAATGCCGTACGAACCAAGGCAGTAGAAAATGCAGTTTTAAAAGCCAAGGCATTAACAGCGCCACTTCATCAAACAGTAGGGGCGGCCATTTATATAGGCGATGAAGAGCGATATACAGCCCCATATGATAATAGAGCTGTTAGAATGACGGTAAGTAATATAATGGAAAAAAATGCAGATACACAACCGGATATTAGTTTTGAAAAAATAAAGGTAGTGTCTAATATCACTGTTCGATTTGTGTTGAATCAATAAATCCATCCGCTTATTACCACCTGCAGATGAATTAAATAAAGTAGAAATTATTGGGGTGATTGAACGAATCCTTCTAGGCTGAAATAAATTGTATAGGTTATTGCTGTTTACCTATTGCCCCGAAAGGATGCGTATTGATTGACGAGAAAAATGCTGATTGGGAGGTACATTATTTGCAGAATGATGAATGGTGCAGCATTAAGCAAGCAACCTAACGGGGTAGCACTTTTGTAGAACCAATTAGATGGATTGCACAACCCCTTAGGGATGCACTGTTGTTTGGCATGAAAAGATACAAGGAGTATACAATTGTATAAGCAAAGGGTAAATACCATGCCAACTAATGGAAGCATCATCCCCCATTGGTTAAGGTTTTGCCATGCATCGGTTGTTTAAAGCTAATGGCTGCTATTGCAGCAATAAGCCCATTGTTGCAGTATATAAAACAGTACCCTATTTACCAATATATCCAATAGTAAACAGTAAAAGAATTACC
>JAGWPI010000108.1 GCA_028877005.1 Bacteroidota bacterium
AGTGAAGTAGGGCATTTGAATTTAGGTGCCGGTAGAATTGTATATCAAGAGTTGCAAAGAATTAATGTGGCCATTCGCGATGGTTCTTTTGCAAAAAATGAGCAGTTATTGGCTGCAATTCATAAAGCCAAAAATGCTAATAAACCCTTGCACCTTTTAGGCTTGGTTAGTAATGGCGGAGTGCATAGTCATATTAATCATTTAAAGGCTATTTGTAATGTTTGTAAAGAACAAGGTCTAACCCAGGTATATATTCATGCCTTTACAGATGGAAGAGATTGTGATCCTAAAAGCGGATTAGGTTTTTTAGAAGACTTGCAGCAGTTTTTAACCACTAGTGTTGGTGAAATTGCGAGTGTTAGTGGCAGGTATTATGCAATGGATAGAGATAAACGCTGGGAACGCATACAATTGGCATATGATGCTATGGTTATGGGAAAAGGAAATACGGCAGATAGCGCTGCTCAAGCTATTCAACAATCCTACCAGGCGGATATTACCGATGAGTTTATTAAACCCACAGTTATTGTAAACAACAAACGGCCAATAGCCACAATTCAAGATGGCGATGTAGCTATTTGTTTTAATTTTAGAACAGACCGTTGTAGAGAAATTACTGATGTACTTACACAAAATGATCACCTGGATTATCAGATGCATGCATTGAAAATTGATTATACTACCATGACGGAGTATGACAAAACATTTAAAAATGTACATGTTATATTTGAAAATGATAATCTCAACAATACTTTAGGTGAGGTTTTGGCCGCTGCCGGAAAAAAACAAATTCGAATAGCTGAAACTGAAAAATATCCCCACGTAACTTTCTTTTTCAGTGGTGGAAGAGAAGTTCCTTTTGAAGGGGAATCTCGTATTATGGTTCCTTCTCCAAAAGTAGCTACTTACGATTTAAAACCCGAAATGAGTGCAGTTGAATTAACCGATAAATTAATACCCGAAATAGAAAAAGGTAATACAGATTTTATTTGTTTAAATTATGCTAATGCAGATATGGTAGGCCATACGGGCGTATTATCGGCAGTAATTAAAGCCGTAGAAACAGTTGATGCATGCGTAAAGCGAGTAGTTGAGGCTGCTTTAAAACAAGATTATGTAATCTTCCTTACTGCTGATCATGGTAATGCAGATAATATGATAAATGATGATGGTACACCCAATACACAACACTCATTAAATTTGGTACCGTTATTTGTTATTGATAATAAATGGCATGGCAACTTGCGCCCAGGTAAATTAGGTGATATAGCACCTTCTATTCTAACAATGATGCAGTTACCCATTCCAAAAGAAATGACCGGTAATATTTTGGTTGATTAGGTAGAATACTTATTTTTAATTATGAAATGCTGCACCATTTTTTTACTTGCGTGCAGCATCGTTTTATCTGATAACAATTAGCAAACAAAAGTTATAAAATTACATCAAATGAAAAAAATTATTCTACGATTCATTTTGGTATTGTTGGGCATATTTATTGTCATTCAATTTATACGCCCCGCAAAAAATCAATCATCCGCAACATTGTTAACAGATATTAAGTTGCATTACCCTGTACCAGAAAATGTACAGAGCATTCTTGGAAAAGCTTGTTTAGATTGTCATTCAAATAATACCCGTTATCCTTGGTACAATAATATTCAACCCGTTGCTTGGTTTTTAGATGATCATGTACGTTCTGGAAAAAGACATTTGAATTTTAGCGATTTTACATCTATGCGTGTAGCTAAACAATACAAAAGGTTAGAAGATTGTAAGGAACAAATTAAAGATGGCGAAATGCCATTAGCTTCTTACACACTTATTCATCGCGATGCTATATTATCAGATGCAGAAAAAGAAACATTGTATAATTGGTTTGATGCGGTGCGTGATTCTATTAAAGCACAATACCCTGCAGATAGTTTAGTGATGCCAAAAAGGAAAAAATAATTACTTTTTCATGAAAATAGATAGGCCATTGGTTTTAAGAACTAATGGCCTTTTTTATTGTAATTTGCAGCATGATTATTCATACAGCAAAATATCTGATCTCTTCCCCCTCTTTTGATAAATGTCCACCGCCAGATAAACCGGAATATGCTTTTATAGGCCGAAGTAATGTTGGAAAATCATCCCTAATTAATATGCTTACGGGTCAAAAAAGTTTGGCTAAAACATCGGCCACTCCTGGTAAAACCCAATTAATCAATCATTTCTTGGTTGAAAGCACAACCCGTCATAAAATTAAACAACAATGGTATGTAGTAGATTTGCCGGGATATGGGTATGCTAAGCGTTCACAAACCGACAGAAGACGTTGGGAGCAAATGATTGAAAATTATTTGCGCAAACGTGCTAATTTATTGCAGGTAATGGTTTTAATAGATAGTAGACACTCTCCACAAAAAAATGATTTAGACTTTGTGAACCAGTTAGATAAGTGGGAAGTCCCTTTTAGTTTGGTTTTTACTAAGTCAGACAAAGAAAAACCCGGTGTGGTTACCCGCAATGTGCAACTATTTTTAGATACATTAAAAGCAACCTGGCAGTTTTTACCTCAGGTATTTATTACAAGTGCCGAAAAAAAAATGGGCAGAGATGAGTTGTTGCTTTTTATAGAAGAAAATAATTTAAGGGCGGCAGAAAATGATATGATTGGGTAATCTGGTGCGTAAAGTACAGGGGTGCGTTTGCCACAACAACTGTTTGGTTGCTGCATTTTTTTATAATTGTTACAATTTAGTTTACCACTTTATCGGCACAACAACTGCTGGCAAATGCCTCTGGTTTGGCTTTAAAGGCAAAGCCCATCCCTAAAATATAACCCATTGCTTCTTTCAGGGCATCATTACTTTTAAAACAAGGGTTGGTGTTAATGTCTGCATGTACTTCCATCTCCACATCCCATGCAATAAACAAATCGCAAAGTTCATAAGCCACTTCAATACTTTTGGCTACTTCTTGCAGCATTCGCTCTTTGATGTGAAATTTTTGCTTTGTTTTTTCATTTTGGATGTACATAAAACCACCATTGTGTTCTCTTAAAAAAACAATGACAGTTGCAAACTCGGTTTCCTCCCCTTTAACCTGGCTGTCAGTACCAATGCACACTTTTAGTCGGGTGCCGTTTGCACGTTCTTTTTTAATGGCTTCTTCTACCGCTTTTTTAATGGGTAAATGAATGTTTTCTCCATTGAACTTTCTCCAATGCATAAAATTTAAGTTTTCTGAAATTACGGTTTTTTATATTTCAAAACCATTAATTTATTATTAACAACATTTTTTTGCCATTGTAGTAGTAAAATGGAGCCTTCTTAATTAGCTTTTAATTCAATTTTTTTCTTCTTTTGTAAATAGTTTTTCCTCCATTTTGGCATCATGCCCATAAATATCTTTTCTAAAGTTTAATTGCCCTTTGTTATCCACCCATGCAGTAAAATATACAATATACACAGGCAAGGGTTCAGGTAAGGTTACCCACTTTTCTTTGTTTAAATGCATTAAGCTATCAATTACTTTGTCCGTAAATACAGAGGCTGTATCTGAACGCAATAAATATTGTGCAAATTTTTTCGGGTTACTAATTCTAATGCAACCATGACTGAAAGTGCGAGTGGTAGCATCAAATAAATCATGATTGGGCGTATCGTGTAAATAAATATCAAAATTATTGGGGAATAAAAACTTTACTAATCCTAATGAATTTTTTGGACCCGGTTTTTGACGTACAACGGGTAAGCCATTGCTGGTGCCTGTTATTTCCATATTGTTTTTAGCTAAATAATTGGGATCTTTTTTCATACCGGGTATAATTTCTTTCTGTACAATACTGGGTGGGACATTCCAATAAGGACTAAAAACAATATATTTTAGTTTGCCATTAAAAATAACGGTGTTATTTGTAGTTTTTCCAACAATTACATTCATATTAAAAAGTTCCTTACCATTTTGGTAAACATGTAATTTATATTCTGGAATATTTACAATAATATAATTACTATCAATTTCAGCAGGCATCCATCTAACGCGCTCTAGGTTAATCAATATTTGTCTAATTCTAACTGCTATTGGTACATTAAGTTGTTCAATCATATTTCTGCCAATTACCCCATCTTCTAATAACCCCATTCTTTTTTGAAAGTGTTTTACTGCACTAAGTAAACTGCTATCATACAGTGAAGTACTGTCATTCAATAGTAAATCGCCTAATAAAAACAAACGGTCTTTAATTGCGGGTATTAGTGAATTATTTTGATGCAATTTTAATAACTGATTTGGGTAAGGTAATGAATCATTAGGATATATTTTTTGTAAACTGATATATTTTTCTAAATAGTTTTCTAATAAATTATATTGGTTATTGAGCGGAATATAAGCAGCTCCATTTTTGTATTTTATGGTAGAGTCTAATAATGCGGTTAGGTTTACTTTTTTACGGGGAATAAACCATCCTAATGAGGAGGCATCTATATCACTTCCTTTATAATTTTGTGCTGCATAAGCAAAAAACTGGCCGGTTAATAGTAATTCTGTTTTTAATATTTTTTGTGTAGAAACTTTTTCTTTATGTTGTATAATTTCATTGTATAGTTCATTTAATTTTTTATTGTACAAAGAGCTGTCGTGTAAGTGGTTAATACTATTGTTCAGTAAATTCATAAAATTAGCAGCTTGCTCTGCTAATCCGGAGCTATCGAACCATGCATATTCAAAATTTCTTTGTTTGTAAAAATCATTGTATTGTGCAGTAAATTTTTGAAAATCGGGATTTGAATCTATAAAAGACTGTAATTGAATACTATCGAGAAATAAATTGTTGTAAGATGTATGATAGGTAATGCTGGTATCGCGAACTACTTTTTTTGTTTTACCCGAATGGCATGAAGTAGTTGAAAAGTAAATACAGCTAATTAAAACAAATACCATAAAATATGGGAAATAATTAGCAGTATTTTTATTTGATATATGATTAATTATCAATAATTTTTTCCCCTTTTTAGTTTTCGGGTAATTTTTATTTAAAATGTTTACTTTGTAAAATTGATACATGGTTATATTTTAATTCAAAATTGATAATGTGGCTGCAACTATTCCGGCTGTTTCTGTTCTTAATCGTGTATTTCCTAACGTAATGGGCATGTATTGTTTTTGTGTGGCTTCTGCTACTTCTTCTTCTGTAAAATCTCCTTCCGGGCCAATTAAAATGCAAATTTCTTTTTCACTGCTAAAATTCTGTATGTTCAGTTTTTTTGCCGTGTAACAGTGTGCAATTAATTTGCATTTTTGTTGTTGTAACAAAACATCTTGAAAGGGAGTGGGCATTTGCAATACTGGTAGCCAACACTGTTTGCTTTGTAACATTGCTGCAATGGTAATTTGTTGCATTCGCTCTTGTCTGAAATGTTGTTTCTCGGTTCGTTTACAAAGCAATGGTATAATTTCATATATACCCAGTTCAGTTGCTTTTTCTAAAAACCACTCAAATCGTGCTGTGTTTTTTAAAAGTGAAAGCGCAATAGTAATTTTTTTCTCAGGCTGAGGTATTTCTGTTAGCTGAATTATTTTTACGAGCGTACTTTTTTTATTGCACTCGGTAATAATACCATTGCATAAAATACCTTTTCCGTTGGTAAGTAACAAATTGTTACCTTCTTTCATGCGCAAAACTTGCGCACAATGTTTATGGGTTTCGGCGCTTACATAAAAGCTTTGCTGTAGGTCGGGAATATTTTTCTCAAAAAAATAAGGTAAATCCATGATTAGCTGTAATAAAAATTAAATTTTGATAAAAATAGATGTTATTTGCGAGGTCAGCAATACTACTCAGTTATGATATTTTACTAAGATAATTAGGCTGTGATACTGATGCAGAGCATATTTTGTATGATTTACTTCTTTGATACTAATGCCATTATGTTTTAAATATTTAGGAAAATGGACAACTGTTAACATTTTTTTACGCATATCTTAGCAGCCTTTGATGTTCTTTTGCACTCTATTAATAAATTAAAATTTATGAGGAAGTTACTGATTATTATCTTTTGCCTATGTACAACCGCATCATTTGCCCA
>JAGWPI010000109.1 GCA_028877005.1 Bacteroidota bacterium
ATACCCAATGCTTGTTATATGAATCAATATGACAATTTAGCCAATAGGCAAGCACATTATGAAAGTACAGGACCTGAAATTTGGCAACAAACAGATGGAAAAATTACCCATTTAGTATGTACTGCCGGAACAGGAGGAACGATAACTGGAACAGCCATGTATTTAAAAGAAAAAAATCCAAACATTCAAGTTTGGGCAATAGATGTATATGGTTCATTGCTTACCCACTATTACCAAACCGGAGAAATTGATATGTCATATGTTCACCCCTATATTAGCGAAGGATTTGGAGAAGATTTTGTACCGAAGAATTATGATATGCATTTCATTGACCATTTTGAGCAGGTAACCGATAAAGATGGCGCTATTATGGCCAGAAGAATTGCAAAAGAGGAAGGACTTTTTTGTGGATATAGTGCGGGAAGTTGTTTTCAAGGACTAGTACAATTAAAGAATCGACTAAAAAAAGATGATTTGGTGGTATGCATTTTTCATGATCATGGCAGCAGATATGTAGGAAAAATATATAATGATCAATGGATGATGGAGCGGGGATTTTTAGAAGTCAAAACTTGCAAGGATATTATTAATGCAAGAACCAATAAAAAATTAATTACCGTAACCCCAAACCAATCCGTTGCTGAAGCGGTAGCATTAATGGAAAAATATGATATTGAACACATTCCCGTTATGGAAAACAATCAAATAAAAGGTTCAATTAGTGAGGGTGGTTTATTTATTAAAATGTTTTCAAATCCTGAAATAAAATCACAAACCATTGCTACTGTAACAGAGCCGTCATATCCGGTAGTAGATATTGCAACACCCATTGAAAAATTAGGCAGCCTCATTAATAAAACCAACGGGGCTGTATTAGTACTAGATGAAAAAAGCGACTTTCACATAATTACAAAATATGATATACTACAAAGTCTTGGCCGATAAATAAATGAATAAAAAACCATGATTTCAGCCCAACATGAAGTATTTTTAGAAGTTGCAAAACAGAAAAGCTTTTCAAAAGCTGCTGAACAAATGTATATTTCACAACCTGCTATCAGCAAACACATTAAACAACTGGAGTATTTGTACAAAACAAAATTATTCGACAGAAGGGGAATGTATATTGAACTTACTCCGGCAGGTTTATTGCTATTTGAGCGTTTAATAGAGGTAAAGCGAATTCAGGAACAAACTCTATTTGATATAACAACGCTTTCTAATGCCATGGAGGCTGAAGGTGTTTTAAAATTAGGCGCCAGTACTACAGTAGCACTTTATATTTTACCCAAAGTACTTTCGGTTTTTCATGAACAACATCCTAACTTAAACATTAGTTTGCTAAACCGTAACACCGAAATTGTTTTAGATGCCCTTCTTAATAAAGAAATTAATCTTGGTATTATTGAAGAAAAAGGTCAATTAACAAATGTAAGTTATTTACCCTTTATTACTGATGAAGTTGTGGCGGTTTGCAGTAAAGAAAGCATTTGGGCAAAAAAGAAAAATTATCAGGTAAAAGATTTATACCTAATACCACTTGCCATTAGGGAACGTGGCAGTGGCACTTTAGCCATTTTGAAGAAAACATTAGAAAAGCATAAAATTCAACTGGATGAATTAAATATAAAAGTTAGATTAGGCGGTACGGAAGCGTTAAAAAATTTTTTGATTGAATCGGATTGCCTTGGGTTTTTACCACGAAGATCTGTTATTAAAGAGTTAAAATATGGAGAATTAAAACAAATCAATTTTGAAGGTTTACAAATCGTTCGCAATTTTTATTTTATTCAACGTAAAGGGGAAATTAGCAATTTGAATAAATTATTCATTAAAACCGCACAATCAGTTTATCACAAATAGTTATAGCATATAACAAGATTGCATTAATTTAGTTATAGTATAACTGTAGTTTTACCATGTGAATACAGTTATAAAAAACATCTCTTCTGCCAGTTATTTGGCTTGTGCAAACTGTGGAAAAACATATAATATACAACAGCGGCAAACTTTTGCTACTTGTTGCAACCAACCCTTATTTACGTACTATAATATCAGCAATTATTCTAAAGAAGAATTAATACAGCAGCCTAAGAACTTATGGCGCTATGCAGCAATGCTCCCATTATTTTACCAAGACAATATTGTTAGTTTGGAAGAAGGTTTTACCCCTATGCACATCCTCCATAAAACGCAATTAAAATATGCTGTTAATAAAATGTATGTGAAAGATGAGGGAACAAATCCTACAGGTTCATTTAAGGCAAGAGGATTAAGTGTGGCTATATCAAAAGCCAAAGAACTGGGTATAACACACTGTATTATACCTACAGCCGGAAATGCAGGTGGGGCAATGAGTGCCTATTGCACAAAGGCAGGTTTAAAAGCAACTGTAGTTATGCCTAAATTAAGCGCTCAACTCATTAAAGATGAAGTACAACTATATGGAGGAGAGTTAATTGAAGTAAATGGATTTATTCAAGATTGCGGAAAAATTGTACAAAAAATTGCAGCAGACACCGGTGCATTTGATATGAGCACGATGAAAGAACCCTATCGATTAGAAGGCAAAAAAACATTGGGTTATGAAATTGCTGAACAACTGAATTGGCAACTTCCCGATGTTATTGTTTATCCTACCGGAGGTGGTACAGGCCTTATAGGTATGTGGAAAGCATTTGAAGAACTTAAAAATTTAAAATGGTTAATATCCAATAAAAAACCAAAAATGGTTATTGTTCAAATTAAAAATTGTAATCCCATGATACAAATGATTAAAAATGGTAAGAAAGATGCAGATTTTAAACCTTCCTATTCTATTGCGAATGGCTTGGTTGTACCCACTCCTTTTGCAGAAAAAAGTATATTAGAGGTTATTACTGAAAGTAACGGAACCGGTATTGATGTGTCTGAATCAGATATAACACAAAGTATACAAGAAATGGCCAGAACAGAAGGTTTACTTCTTTCGCCCGAAGGAGCTGCAGCTTTTGCCGGATTTAAAAAATTAGTGGAAAAAAAATGGATAGAAGAGCATGAAAGTGTTTGTATTATTAATACCGGCAGTTGGTTTAAATATCATTAATAAAATAAAAAAAGCATATTTCTGCTTAATGCATTTTAAAACAAATCTACTATAAGCATTTTCGTAGTTTTGTATTATGCACTTTTTTGTCAATCATTCAACACAAACTATCTCGCCGGGCATAACCCCAAAAAACATAGTTTCGTTAGTACCCTCTCTAACTGAGCTATTATCTTATTTGGGCTTAGAAGATGAAGTAAAGGGAATAACCAAATTTTGTATTTATCCGCCGGAATGGCTACTCACAAAAAAAATAATAGGAGGAACTAAAAATATACATCTAGAAAAAATAAAACAATTATCGCCCAATTTAATTATTGCCAACAAGGAAGAAAATGTATTTTCTCAAATTGAGGATGCTAGTTATATTGCCCCCGTATGGGTTACAGATATTAACAATTTACAAGATGCCTACAGCATGATACTAGAGTTAGGTACTTATTGCAATGTGCTCCAAAAAGCAAGGCAATTGGTGCAAGAAATTCAATTACAATTTACAGCTTTACAGCCAATTAACCCCTCTTTAAAAGTAGCCTATTTCATATGGAATAAGCCATTCATGGTTGCAGCTTCTAATACATTTATTCATGAAATTATGCAACTTTGCGGTTTTAAAAATGCATTTGAAAATTTAAATCGATATCCCGAAATATCGGCAGCACAAATTATTACCGCCAATCCGCAGTTAATCTTGCTTTCATCCGAACCTTACCCCTTCAAAGAAAAACATGTAGAAATATTTCAGAAATTAATTCCTACTGCTGAGATAAAGCTTGTAAATGGTGAAATGTTTAGTTGGTATGGAAG
>JAGWPI010000110.1 GCA_028877005.1 Bacteroidota bacterium
AAACATTGCTGCAAATAACGAAATGTACTTTTTGCTTGCCATAGCTTATGTTTAATGTTGATGATAAAAATTCCCGACAAAAGTATTATAATCGGAATGAACAATCAAATTTTATATTATGTTTTTACATAACTGCCTGAAAAGACAGTTACTTTTTGAAAAACGTTGCATCCATAAAATTATTGTAAGCTATGGTTAATTAACACACTATGTTATTCTGCTGCACATTATTATTATCTTGCACCACTTAAAATAATCCATGGAATTAGCCCTAGAAGTAATAAAAGACGAGCTAGATGCTTTTGAAAAGCATTTTAAAACTGCTGTTCAAAGTAGGGTGCCGCTATTAGACAGAATAATGCAATATATTGTTAAAAGAAAGGGAAAGCAGCTTCGGCCCATGTTTGTATTACTTTCTGCTAAATTGGGCGCTCCAGTAAATGATGGCACCTACAGGGCCGCATCACTAGTTGAATTACTTCATACTGCCACCTTAGTGCATGATGATGTGGTAGATGAAGCAATGGAAAGACGGGGCTTTTTCTCCATCAATGCCCTTTGGAAAAATAAAGTAGCTGTTTTAGTGGGTGATTATTTATTATCTAAAGGATTATTGTTATCGCTTAGTAATCAAGACTTTACGGTTTTGCAAATAATGTCTGAAGCAGTGAAACAAATGAGTGAAGGTGAGCTTTTACAAATGGAAAAATCGCGCAGCTTGAAAATTGACGAAGCCATTTATTTTGATATAATTAAAGGCAAAACTGCCTCTCTTTTAGCATCGGCCTGCGCAGCAGGTGCCGCTACCACTTTCAAAAATCCTGAAGAAATTGAGCTAATACGATTGTTTGGTGAAAAAGTAGGTATGGCATTCCAAATAAAAGATGATTTATTTGATTATGGAACCAATAAAGTAGGAAAACCTACCGGAAATGACATAAAAGAAAAAAAATTAACCTTGCCGCTTATTTATACATTGAATAAATGTTCTACTAAAGAAAGAAAGGAATTAATGTATATCATAAAAAATGAAAATAAAAACAAAACAAAAGTTCAACACATTATAAAACAGGTTGAAAAAAGCGGTGGTATTCAATATACTATTGAAATTATGAATAGATATAGAGATGAGGCGCTAAATGTACTATACCATTTTCCACCATCAGAAGTACGACAGGCTTTAGAAGAATTGGTACGATTTACCACTGATAGAAAATATTAATGCTTAAACCAACCTTTCCAAAACCTTCTTTATTTATTTATACTTATTTAAAGCAAAAAATTTACAATTAAATAATATCTTCAATCCTATTGTTCACATATTATTTTTAGTAATCAGCTATGGAGAAAAGATGGAAATTGCCCGTTTGGAATACAGAAAGTGTTTTACAATTGCAATCTTCCTTAAAGATAAATCCTGTCATTTGTCAAATACTTGTTCAAAGAGGCATTGACACTTTTGAAAAAGCAAAACACTTTTTTAGACCCCAACTAACTGATTTGCATAGCCCATGGCTGATGAAAGATATGGATATAGCTGTAAATAGAGTATTAAAAGCCATTCAAAACAATGAAAAAATATTGGTTTATGGCGATTATGATGTTGATGGAACTACCTCTGTTGCGTGTATGTATAGCTTCTTGCTATCCATTTATCAGCATGTAGATTTTTATATTCCACATCGCTACAAAGAGGGTTATGGCATTAGCCAGCAAGGCATTATGTATGCAAAAGAACATGGATTTTCACTCATCATTTCATTAGACTGTGGTATTAAAAGCATTGAATTAATTCAGTATGCAAAAAATTTGTCTATAGACTTTATTGTTTGCGACCACCATTTACCAGACAATCAACTCCCGCCGGCCATCGCAATTTTAAATCCTAAACAACCCGGATGCAACTACCCTTATAAAGAATTATGTGGTTGTGGCGTAGGTTTTAAATTTATTACTGCTATCGCAAATCAACTTAATTTACCCGATACACTAGCATTTGAATATATTGATTTAGTAGCTTGTGCCATTGCTGCCGATATTGTACCCCTTACTGGCGAAAATAGAACATTAGCATATTTTGGCCTAAAAAAGGTAAATGAAAATCCATGTATAGGTATTAAAGCATTGCTTCAATTAGCAGGCATGCAAAAAGAAATACATATTAATAATCTTGTTTTCATAATTGCACCGCGAGTAAATGCCGCAGGCAGAATGGATGATGCCAAGAAAGCAGTACAATTATTTATTGAAAAAGATATGCAGCATGCTTTGCAACTAGCAGAGATGTTGCACCAAGATAATTCGGACAGAAAAGAAGCAGATTCTACAATTACTGCCGAGGCACTTAGCTTAATTGAAAATGATATTAACCACAATCACAAAAAAACAACGGTAGTTTATCAGGAACATTGGCATAAAGGAGTAGTTGGTATTGTTGCCAGCAGATTAATTGAAAAACATTATCGTCCCACTATTGTATTAACTAAAAGCGGCGAATTTATTACCGGTAGTGCTAGAAGTGTATCTGGGTTTAACCTTTATGAAGCCATTCATGCCTGCAAAGATTATTTAATGGGTTACGGTGGCCATTTTGCAGCAGCAGGGCTTACCCTAAAAGCAGAAAATCTACATGCATTTAGCACAGCATTTGAAACAGTTGTTCATAAAACAATTGATCCAAGTTTGCTTGTGCCTGAAATTTGTATTGATGCTGAAATATTACTTAAAGATATTACAATTGGTTTTTATAACATTATTTGCCAAATGGAACCATTTGGACCGGAAAATATGCAACCAGTATTTTTAATCAAAAATTTAATAGATACAGGTTATTCAAAAATTGTGAAAGAAGAACATATCCGTTTTGTACTGCAACAAAATAATCAAACAATTACGGGCATTGGTTTCAATATGGCAAAGAATTTTACATTATTAACAAATCAAAAACCAATTGATGTAGTTTGCACTATTGATTTAAATGAATATATGGGAGAGAAAAAATTGCAATTAAAAATAATAGATATAAAACCTTTTACATAGTCTAATTTTTATGAAATTAATTGAATATTAACAACAAAAAATTAAAAATGAAGTGGTGGCAATACATAGCTTATTTCTGGTACATTGCCATTAATTGGAATATAAAAATTGCTTGGTATATTGTAAAAAATGAATGGAATGGTGAAAAAAAATATGGAATAAATACCATTGGTTATGATGAATTACATCATTTAACTTTAATGGAAGTAAATATTGAACATGCCAGTATTTATATGCCAGCTGACTATTCTTTATTAGAAATTGCTTTGAATCATTTACAATTACCCCATACCCATTTTGTAGATATAGGCTGCGGAAAAGGACGAGCAATGTGTGTAGCTGCTCATTTTGGTTTCACAGAAATTACAGGTATTGAATTGTCTCCTAAACTGTATTCAGATGCACAAGAAAATATTGTAATAACAAAAAAACTTTACCCAAATGTTAAATTTCATTTAATTAATAATGATGCATTTTATACGCCAATACCTATTAATACAAATTGTATATGCTTGTATAATCCGTTTGATGAAATAATTATGCAACAAGTAATTTTAAATATCAATAAAAGTTTACAAAAAAAACCTAGAACCATTGAAGTAATATACATTACCCCCCTACATAAACATTTATTTTTAGAAGAAGGTTATACTGAAACTTTTCATAAATTAATTCAACAATATATGGAAATTAGCATTTTACAAAAAAGCAGCAAACATTTATAAATTTGCTGCTTTTTTAGCTTCATATGTTATTAAATTTAAACTGTAATATTGGCTTGTTGATGCATTAATTCAATATTTCTATCAATAAATCCTGTTAAATAATTCCCTTTTAATAATCCTTGTGATAAGAGGGCCAAATCAGCTAAGTTTCTAATTTGCTTTTCCTGTTTTTCAATATTATCCATTTTTAAAATGTATTGAAAAATAGGATGATTGCCGTTTACAGTTAATGTAACTTCATCCGGCATTTGTGCATAAAAGGAAGCCATACCACCGCCAACTGCGCCCATATCCTTCATCCGGCGCATAAATTCAGGCCTAGTGGCTACAACCGGCGTACTTTGAGGACTTAAACCTTTCAATTCAACAGTAACATGTAAGTCGTTAATGGGAAAGCTAAATAAGTTTTTGAGTTTTTCTTGTTCATCTTTTGAAAGAACCATTTCAGCATGCTCTTGTTTATCAATTAAATTGTCAACAATATCTGCATCTACGCGTACAAAATGAACATTCTCCCATTTCATTTCCATTGTATTAATAAATGCAGCATCTACTATGGTTTCCATTTTAACCACAACATAACCTTTATCTATACAAGCCTTAATAAATGCGTGTTGTTGTATAGGCTGTGTGGTATATAGAATTACATTTTTACCATCTTTATTTTTTTGTAAACTTTCAGTAGCTAACTTATATTCTTCTAATGTATAAAATTTAGGTTTTACCGGTTCACTATCTGTGTTAACTTTTTCTTCCAACACAGCTTCTTCCATAATTAAAAAGCGGTTAGCTTTTTCTAAAAATTTATCATCAGTCATCATACCATATTTCACAAATAAACCCAAGCTTTCCCATTTTTCTTCAAAAGAGGCTCTGTCTGTATTGAAAATTTCTTCTAATTTGTCGGCTACTTTTTTAGTGATGTGATTATTGATTTTGCGCACATTAGGATCTCCCTGCAAATAGCTTCTGCTAACATTTAAAGGTATATCGGGACTATCTATAACGCCATGCAGAAGCATTAAGAATTCAGGTACTATATCTTTTACTTCGTCAGTTACAAATACTTGGTTACTATATAACTGAATTTTATCTTTTTGAATTTCGTAACTCTGTTTTATTTTCGGGAAGTATAAAATACCTGTTAAGTTAAACGGATAATCTACATTTAAATGTATCCAAAAAAGTGGGGTTTCACCAAATGGATATAATTCCCTATAAAATTTTTCGTAGTCTTCTTTTGTTAATTCATTGGGCTTTTTTGTCCATATTGGTGTAGTATTGTTAATAGGTTTATTTTCTTCTTCATTTTTCTTTTCTGCTGCAACATCATTAAAATAAATGGGTACTGGTAAAAACTTACAGAATTTTTCTAATATTCCTTTCAATCTATATGCATCCAAAAATTCTTGGCTATCCTCTCCTACATGTAAAATTATTTTTGTGCCTCTATTCCTTTTTTCTACTTCATACAATTCAAATTCAGGGCTACCATCACAGCTCCAATAAACTGTGGGTACTTCCTGTTGATGGCTTTGTGATAATAATTCAACCTTTTCAGCCACCATAAATGAACTATAAAAACCAAGACCAAAGTGCCCAATAATATTGGCATCTTTATACTTGGCCAAAAATTCTTCTGCACCACTAAAAGCTACCTGATTCAAATATTTATCAACCTCCTCTTTTGTCATGCCAACCCCGGTGTCTGTAATGCTAATCGTTTTTTCTTTGGCATTTAATTCTACCTCAATTTTTAAATCACCTAGTTCCCCTTTAAACTCACCAATAGATGCCAAAGTTTTTAATTTTTGAACTGCATCTACCGCGTTACTCACTAATTCTCTTAGAAAAATTTCATGATCACTGTATAGAAATTTCTTAATAATAGGGAAAATGTTTTCAGTTTGTACCCTTATTTGACCTTTTTGCATAATAATAGCTTTTGAGTATTCGAAATTGAAATTTTGACAGAAAACACTAATTAAAATGAGGTAAATCCTCTACTAATTAAGTGTATTAAGAATTGGGCAAATTAAATACCAATTCAAGCCAAACTGCCAAGCTGTCAAATAACAATATCAATCCCAACTAAGTGAAACATCATCAATGGCTGTCAATGGCCTGCTTCCTGCACCCGTTGTAGCATTTTTAGTCACAATCCTAATCCAAATTTCTGTTGGAATATTACTGAGTAACGAACCAAAACTTACTTGAATTAGTTGCGAACCAAATTGGTTATTGCCGGAAACTAATGTACCATTGGCTATTACTGTGTTAAAAGTGGTGGGATTATCCCCTAACCCATATTCAACTGCCCAATTTGAAGTGCGGGCACTATTGGCATCGAGAGATTGCAATTGAAAGCTGAGTTGAATATTTTTTTTCCCGGTTGTATTGCCCAGATGCAGCACAAAGGCAGCACCGGGATCTAAGCCACCAGTCCCGGTTTGCCGAACTGCAATTGCGCGATTGGTATTATTATCCTGTTGTGTTGCAGTGGCAGTGGAAGTAAGTTCGCTTGCAGAAGCACAGTTTTTAAACCCACCCGTTGTATTTCCCCAACTTGTTTTAGATGTATTAAAACTAGCATTACTGCCCAAGTTATTACTGCCTGCATTTGTATAAACAAAAAAGCCGGTAGGTAACCCGTTGGCAATATCATTAAAATTTAAAAGTAAAGGCGATTGAGTTAAATAAATAGCATTATTTAATTGAGTATTACTTCCTGTAAGCAGTTCAATATCGTTCAAACTACGAAGCAAAATAACAGCAACGGATTGCTGTAAACTTAGAATACCTGTTAGTTTATGAATGGGCAAAGAAGGCGTTGAAGAAAGATAATAACTGGCAGAAGGGTAATTGAATAGATAAATACTTTCAGAACCATTGCTTAATTGAACGGGCTGGTTCCAGCTATTACCTATTAACATTGGATAGTTTAATTGAACTAATGTAGATTCCCAATTATTTATGTTATTATGCAGTTGTTGTATAGTAACCACTCTAGGTACTATTTTTTTTGATTCAGCTAATTTTACAATTGCACTTGTATCAATATTTGTTACATATAAAACTCCATCCTCTTTTGTTAACATAGATTGATTTAATTGAAGTGCAACTGAATCGCCCAACTTAAAATGATGAACAGAATTAAATCGAATCCTAATTCCCGAAGCATTAGCGTCTTCCTGAATTACCATCTCATTATCGGGTATATTTCCATTATTAGCATCAGAAATAATTATTCCGTGCATAAATTTATTAGCAGTATAAATAAATGGATATCCGCTATAGTTATTACGAACTGCAGCAATTGAAATTTTGGTTGAAATTGCATTCTCGCATCGTGGTTTAAAAAACTGCACATCAGAAGTATCGCGAATTAATATTTGTTTTGTGGCACCAAATACAGAAAAAACTGCTATAATATAACCATTATTAGAGGGAATTTTAAAAGAAGCAAAATCTGCATAACCACTAGTACGTAAAATAATTGAATTACCCAAACAATTTTTTATAGTTAGATTAGCCGACTGCTTTCCAATTGCATCAGCAAAGGTTTTGTTTAATTCATTTGTTGCAAACTCTACATCAGATAATTGTATTAAAGTACTTTGCAAAGTATCTTGCAAAGATGCAGTAAGTGCATTTATTGAAACAAATTTTGGCTTTACTTCATTATTGAAACTACCCTTTAAAATATATTTATCAAATAAAGCAGATGGAATAGGGATAAGTGTTGGATTACTGGGGTCTGAATTATCAATACCTGCACCAATTTGAATAACGCCTCCGTAATCACCCAAATACAAACCTTTTGCTTTTATAACAATCTTTCTTCCTATTGGGAAATTGGCATATAAATTATTTCCATCTAATTTTACCACAATTCCGGCACTCTCATCCTGAATAATAATTTGTTTATA
>JAGWPI010000111.1 GCA_028877005.1 Bacteroidota bacterium
GGGTGGTTGGGCGCTTATACCGGTTCAAAAAAATTGAATGAAAAAGGTATGAAGTATATGTTGACTATTGTTTTAATAATGGCCTCTATAAAATTATTATTGATTTAAATGCAAAAGATATGATGGTTTTATTTTTTGGAAATCTTGTTGATATTACACAACAATCAGAGCTAGCATGGCCATTTATCCATAATACTATGCAGCTTCAACAAGTTTTATACGAACAGTATCCTGCTCTGCAAACGGCTCAATATGTTATGGCCGTGAATGGGAAAATGATACAGACTAATACAATATTACAAGAGGGCGATACCATTGCCTTTATGCCACCATTTTCAGGAGGATAATTATGATAGATTTAAATCGCTATGGCCGACAAATTATTTTGCCAAATTTTGGAATAGATGCACAGCAAAAACTACAACAAGCAAAAGTGTTGATTGTAGGAATGGGCGCCTTGGGTTGTCCTGCACTGCAATATTTAGCAGGCGCAGGTATAGGTGTTATAGGTATTGCAGATGGCGACGATATACAACTGCACAATTTGCATCGTCAACCCTTGTTTTATACCGCAGATATTAATCATAATAAAGCGATAGTGGCAGCTGAAAAAATGCGAGCACTTAATCCCGACATACAACTAACGGTATACCCTTTTTATATAAACAACAAAAATGCATTATCTATTTTGCAGACATATGATATTGTAATAGATGCAACCGATAATTTCCCCACTAAATACTTATTAAATGATGCCTGCGCTTTATTAAAAAAACCGCTTGTATATGGTGCAGTTAGCAGGTATGAAGGACAGTTGTCGCTATTCAACTATTGCCAACCCAATGGTAGGAACATTCAATATCGCGATTTATTTCCCGAACCGCCTCATTCCGATGCTATACTTTCTTGCGAGGAAGCAGGTGTATTGGGTGTGTTGCCAGGTGTAATGGGCATTATGCAGGCTACAGAAGCCATAAAGGTAATTGCCGGTTTGGGTAGATTATTAGATGGAGTTTTACTTACCTATCATGCATTATCTGCAAAATTTTATGAAATGGAAATTAGTAAGAATCCTGCCGTGCAAACCATGAATAAAGCCGAATTTGAAAATATTGATTATGATTGGTTGTGTAATTCTAATTCAATAACCCCATCTTTAAGCGTGGAAGAATTTAAGCACTTGCAACAGTTGAAACAACTTTTTATCATTGATATAAGAGAACATAATGAAATACCAATCATTGATTTTGCAGACGTGCACATTCCTTATTCCACTATTCTTTCCGCTAATCATCTACCACAATTTCCCAACGTTAAAAATATATGCGTAATTTGTCAACGCGGTATAAGAAGTAAAGCCGCTGCTGCTATTATTCAGCAACAAGCTAAACAAAAAGTATATCATTTAATGGGTGGTTTATCCGCTTATTTTAATCAGTAAAAAAATGAAAGAACAACCTATTAAAAATTTTTTCGTTGCAGGGCCCATCAGTCCCCAAAAAATTGCAGAAAGCATTGCAGGGCATTCAACCAAAAAAAATATTGGGGCTCATAGTATTTTTTTAGGACAGGTTAGGGCCGATGAAAATAAAGAAGGAACTGTTCAAGCTATTGAATACACCACATACCAGGCAATGGCATTAGAGCAAATGCACCAAATACGTGAGGCATTATTTAAAAAATACACTTTAACTTGTATGCATGTATATCATAGTATAGGGTTGGTAAAAGCAGGAGAAATATGTTTATTTGTTTTTGTTTCTTCTGTGCATCGAAAAGATGCAATAGCAGCTTGTGAAGAAATGGTAGAAGCCATTAAATTTAAATTGCCTATTTGGGGAAAAGAGATATTAGATAATCAAAAAACCGTTTGGAAAGAAAATCATTAATATGGTGAATATTACCCACAAGTCTAATAGTTTACGTAAGGCCATTGCTGTTGCAACAGTTACTGTTTCGCTGCCGGAAACAATGATGGCCATACAAGAAAAAAAAGTACCAAAAGGTGATGTGTTTGCTTTTGCCAAAGTAGCCGGTTTATTTGCTATTAAAAAAACGGATACAGTTATTCCCGATTGTCATCCTTTGCCAATAGAGTTTGCTGATATTCGGTTTTCCATGCAAGCATTATCAATAACCATTGAAGTTGAAGTACATACCATTTATAAAACAGGTGTTGAAGTAGAAGCTATGCACGGCGCTTCTATTGCTGCTTTAACCCTATATGATATGCTGAAACCTATCGATCCCCATATCGAAATTCAGCAAGTTAAATTACTCGCTAAATCGGGTGGAAAAACAGATAAAGTAATACTTAATCATCTTCAAATACAAGCTGCCGTGGTGGTTTGCTCAGATAGTATTCATCAACAAAAGGCAACCGATAAAGCCGGTTTAGCAGTAATAGAAAAACTTAAAAATTATAACATTCACCCTATTAACTATCAAATTATACCCGATGAGGCTGCTGCAATTCAGGCAAAAGTACAACAGTTTACATCTGAACAATTTTCATTGCTGTTGTTTGTAGGCGGTACTGGTGTTTCTTCTCGCGATGTTACACCCAATGTAATACAACCATTATTGGAAGTTACTTTACCCGGCATTATGGAGGAAGCAAGGCGTTACGGACAAGAACGAATGCCTTTTGCTATGCTCTCTAGAAGTGTAGCCGGTTTTATTCAACACACTTTAATATTAACTTTACCGGGCTCTACGGCAGCTGCTACAGAGTATATGGATGCTTTATTTCCTGCAGTTTTACATGCACTATCTATTCGGAATAATCAACCACACTAATTATTGTACAATTTATGCTTTTTATAATAACTTCATAGTAGTTATATCCACTCTACAGTAATTATCCATCTCTACCTTATCTGTTAAAAAGTAATGCAATGTATTTTTATTGTTCGAAAATGATACAGTTTTCTTTTTGGTAATCATTTAAAAGTTGTAGTAAATGTTAATAAAGTTATAATAAATACATATATATAATTATTGTTACAAATCAATACTCCTCACATCTCATTAATTTTACCGCACATCCTTCTAATTATTGCGGTTAGCTGAATTACTATTGAAATTTGCCAATATATTTTATACTAAAATAAAGCTTGAGTAAATACCCCTTATATAAATAGTACAGCGCATAAAAAATTGGTTATGCAACTTGTTTTGTGTTTTCAATAATATGCTATTATCATCAGTATTCATAAAACATACACCATGAAAACAAATAAACACATGAAATATTTAACCATTGTTATTCCTTTTCTCACTTTCTGTAACAGTTGTACAAAAAAGCATATTGCTCCCACACAACCGGCCGAACCTGCCATGTTGTATTTTAATCTCAACAACAAAGTGGTTAAACCACACCAAAACAGTGTGAACGTTGATGTAAATGCTGATGGACGAAAAGATTTATTTTTTAGCGTATGGCTAATCGGAGATCCTATTGCGCAGCAAGATAAATGGGCGTATGTTGTATCCTCTGATTTATATACCTTGTTACCTATCAATGAACAAGAGGAAGTTCCCGTCATGAACAGTTATACGCTTATACCCAAAAATAGTTTTTCAGGGTATGATTGGTGGGGTGCATCTGCAGTAATGTTGGTACAAAAAGTTATAAGTATAGATAGGCCAGATTATTGGGAAGGTCATTGGTTACAAGCTACAAAAAAATACTTACCCTTTCAAGTAGTGGTAAATACAAAGCCTTATGCCGGTTGGATAGAGTTATCTGTTGATACGGCCAATGAACAAATTATTTTACACCGTGGTGCCGTTTGTGCACAGCCCAACATTACCATAAAAGCCGGCTTATAAGCTATTGTGCGCAACAAGGTAGGGATATATTGCAGATGCTTTAAATTGCCAGAAAAGCCATCTAAATAAAAGCAACATATTCCTACATTGTTTTTTTTCTTTTATTTGCAAATGGAAATCGCTGCAAAAAAAATAATCATTATTACGGCACCCTCCGGTGCAGGAAAAACTTCAATTACCCGCTACTTATTAAACAAGTATCCTCAATTGGCATTTTCTATTTCCGCTACTACCCGTTTACCCCGTAGTAATGAGCAAGATGGTAAAGATTATTATTTTATATCTACCCATGAATTTCAGCAAAAAATAAAAGAAAATGCATTTGTAGAGTGGGAAATGGTATATGAAGGGAAGTATTATGGAACGCTACATGCTGAATTAGATCGTATTTGGCAACAAGGTAAAGTGCCGGTGTTAGATATAGATGTAAAAGGAGCTATTCATGTACAACAACAATACCCCAGCCAAACGCTATCTATTTTTATTGAAGCCCCCAGTTTAGCAGAGTTAAGAAATAGATTAGAAAGCCGAGGAACCGAAACACCCGAAAGCCTTACTACTCGAATTAATAAAGCTAGTTATGAAATTTCATTTAAACATCATTTCAATATTGCTATTGTGAACCGAGAACTTAATCAGGCTTGTAAAGAAGCCGAACAAGCTATTGTGCAATTTTTGGGTTGGTAAACCCTTATTCAGGTATTGTAGTGTACATAAAATTATCCTTCTCAACCATTTCTTCTTGCACTAATTATGCTATCTTGTTTCTTAAAATAAACAGGATATGCTTTTTCAGAATAAAACCGTTTTTATTACCGGTGCCAGTAGAGGCATCGGTAAGGCCATTGCGTTATCATTA
>JAGWPI010000112.1 GCA_028877005.1 Bacteroidota bacterium
CAAGGTATTATTAACCACCAACAAAAGCCAATTCAGGTAATTCATCTAGCAGATGTTTTGGCTAATGGTTGGTAATTAAATAAAAAAAATTTAAAGCAATGCAATATTGGTTAGTTAAGTCAGAGCCTTTTAAATACAGTTGGGCACAATTTGAAAAAGATGGACAAACCTTTTGGGATGGGGTTCGCAATTATGCTGCACGAAATAATTTAAAGGCTATGAAAAAAGGCGATTTAGTGCTTTGGTATCATAGTAATGAAGGATTGGAAATAGTTGGGATTGCACAAGTAATAAAAGAAGCATATCAGGATCCCACTACTGCAGAACCTGCTTGGGTTGTGGTTGATTTAAAGCCTTTACAAAAATTGAATAAGCCTGTATCATTAGCACAGGTAAAATCTGATGAACGATTGAAAAATATGGATCTTGTTCGTTTAGGCAGACTATCTGTACAAACCGTAAAACCAGAGGAATGGAAAGTAATTATGGCTTTAAGTGAAACCAAATTAAAAAAATAACGGCTTAGCATTTATATTTTAAACCATGGCTGAACCTACCATTGTAATTTTAACCGGAGCAGGTATTAGTGCGGAAAGTGGCTTAAAAACATTTAGGGATACCGACGGGCTTTGGAATGGGTATAACATAGAAGAAGTAGCAACTCCGGATGCCTTTACTAGGAACCCTGCACTAGTTTTGGATTTTTATAACCAACGAAGAAAAGAAATTGCTGCTGCTAGTCCAAATGCTGCGCACTATTTTCTTGCAGAACTGCAAAAACAATATCACACAAAAATTATTACACAAAATATCGACGATTTGCATGAACGTGCTGGGAGTAATGAAGTATTACATTTACACGGAGAAATTTTTAAAATGCGCAGCGTTGCAAATCCTTTTGAAACCTACCCTATTAACGAAAATATAGAATTAGGCGATTTGGCACCTGATGGTAGTCAATTAAGACCATTCATTGTTTGGTTTAATGAAGAAGTACCTATGTTACCTAAAGCCATAAAATGGGTTACAGAAGCCTCTATATTTATCATTATTGGTACTTCTTTACAAGTTTACCCTGCTGCTGGTTTAGTAAACTTTGTAACACCCAACACGCCTATCATCATCATTGACAAACAAATTCCTTCTATTGCTAATATTAAAAATATAATTACAATTGAGCAATCAGCCACCAAAGGCATAATGCAAATGCCAACTCTTTTAAAAACCCTACTTGGCACCCAAAACTAAATACTGCATTTTGTTAAAAACACAGAGGTAGTGTTTATTACTTTAAAATTGCTTGTATCATTGCACTTCATCATAATGGCAAAGTATAGTACAATGAATACATTTAACAATTATGCATCCTATTTTAAAAAAACAGCAGCCTTCCTTATCTTTTCCTGCTTATGTGTTGCAAAATTAAATGCACAAAAAAAAACGCCCTCTTTAATAGAACTAGAACATTTTGTTGAACAAAATAAACAATTGGTAAAAGATACCACTAGCCCCTTTTTATCTATGTTAGAAAAAGGACGAATTCAATATTTAAAACCTTTATACAAAGCAATTGCCCTTAAAAAAGAATTAATTGATACACATGGTTTGAAGGCATACAATGAAGACATAGCTCAGGCATTGGCTTTTGTAGGTGATTATCAATCTGCTTTATCCTACCAAATTCAAGCCGCAGAATCTTTACCCGATAGCTATGTTGATACTGTAATTCATAAAATAGAAACGCTCAATAATGTAACACTTGTAGCTGCCATACCCTATATCCTTAAACAATCGGCCAATCGGTCTATCATTTTATTCAATGAAACACATAGCAAACCCCAACATCGCGCTTTTGTGTTGGCTTTACTCCCAGAATTATATAAACAAGGGTACAGATATTTAGCAATGGAAACATTAAATCCATATAAAAATGCTTCTTTACAACAACTCACCGTACAAACAGGATATTATACAGCAGAACCCATTTGTGGCGAGTTAATTAGAAGGGCATTAAAAATAG
>JAGWPI010000113.1 GCA_028877005.1 Bacteroidota bacterium
TGCAAACCATTGTACAAAATGCGTGTAAACAGGCTTGTGCCACATTAGAAAATTTAGAAAAGGAAGGAAAATTAAACTGGGGTAAATATAAAGATACCTATATTGGGCATTTACTGAAAATTCCTGCATTAAGCAGGTTACATGTACCAATTGGTGGCGGTACCAATATAATTAATGCTACCACCTCTAACCATGGTCCAAGTTGGCGAATGATTGTACATTTAACCGATAAAACCGAAGCTTATGGTGTATATCCCGGTGGCCAAAGTGGTAACCCCGGTAGCGCATATTATGATAATTTTATAGATACTTGGGCTGCAGGCAAATATTATCCATTATTATTTGTTACCAAACAAATGGCTGCAACAAGTAGTGAAATGAAATGGCATCTGCAACTTAAAGGTGAATAGAGTTTACTAAATCAATGCTCAATTATATAATTTAAAAATACACATATGAAATTTATAATATCCATACTCATCACTGCTTTTTTAAGTTATGCTTTTGGTTTGTATGCTGCATTTCCTTGGTATACCTTTGCTATCTGTGCAGTAGCAGTAGCATTAGCTATTCATCAAAAACCATTTAAAGCTTTTTTGTCCGGCTTTATTGCCTTGTTTTTACTGTGGGGAATTTTAGCTTTTGTAATAGATACTGCCAACAACCATCTACTCTCACAAAAGGTAGCACAAATATTGCCTTTAGGTGGTTCTTCCATTGCCATTATTTTAGTAACAGCTTTTATAGGAGGTTTGGTAGCCGGCATGTCTGCTTTGACAGGAAGTTTAATTAGAAAAATATAGTATGTTTAGAATAATCAGTCTATGTTAAATCATGAATAAATAATTATCTTCGCACAGATATTTTGCCCACCCTGCAAGTGGGTCCATATTGTTTAATGGAACTTTTCTTTAATGCAAAAGTCTAAAATGTAATGTATTTATGGCAGTATTGCACAACCGCATTAACAATGAGGAGTTGAAACAACGCCTCATGCAAGAGAAAGAACCCCGCGTTACCGTTAGTTTTTACCAGTATTTTGAAGTAACTAATCCTCCGGCTTTTCGTGATTATTTATACAAGCATTTAGCTGAGCTAAATGTTTTTGGTAGAATTTATGTAGCCAAAGAAGGTATTAATGCACAAGCTAGTGTACCGGCATCTAATTTTGAAGCTTTTCAAACATTTCTTTATAGTATTGAACCATTAAAAGGGTTACGCATTAATATTGCCGTAGATGATGATGGGAAAAGCTTTTGGGTGTTAAAAGTAAAAGTACGCGAAAAAATTGTGGCTGATGGCATTCATGACCCCAATTTCAATATGTATAAAAAAGGGAAATATGTAGATGCCGTTACTATGAATCAATTATTGGCAGATCCTAACACCATTGTAATTGATATGCGTAACCATTACGAATATGAAGTTGGTCATTTTGTAAAGGCAATAGAAGTACCCTCAGATACTTTTAGAGAACAATTACCTATGGCGGTTGAAATGATGAAAGGCAATGAAGATAAAAATATTATTATGTATTGCACGGGCGGTATTCGCTGTGAAAAAGCGAGCGCTTACATGTTGCATAAAGGATTTAAAAATGTTTTTCATTTGGAAGGAGGAATTATTAATTATGCCCGACAGACAAAACAATTAGGTTTGGAAAGTTATTTTAAAGGGAAAAATTTTGTTTTTGATAATCGTTTAGGCGAAAGAATTACGCAGGATGTTATTGCCAAATGTCATCAATGTGGTAAGCCTTGTGATACGCATACCAACTGTAAAAATGATGGCTGCCACTTGTTATTCATTCAATGCCCTGATTGTGCTGCTGAATACAATGGTTGTTGCAGTAAGGAATGTGCAGATACTTTGCATTTACCCGAAGAAAGACAAAAACAAATAAGAAAGGGAATAAATAAAGGTCAAAATATATTTCACAA
>JAGWPI010000114.1 GCA_028877005.1 Bacteroidota bacterium
GGAAGACCCGGACCTGTATTAATTGATATAACCAAGAATGCACAACTACAAAAATTTAATTATGAAGGTTACAAAAAATGTGACCATATCAGAAGTTATCGTCCAAAACCAATTATAAGAAAAGAATATATAGAAAAAGCAGCACAACTTATTAATGGAGCAAAAAAACCATTTGTACTATTTGGTCAGGGTGTTATTTTAGGTGAAGCAGAAAATGAATTGAAAGCTTTTATAGAAAAAGGAAATTTACCTGCTGCTTGGACTCTTCTTGGATTAAGTGCTCTACCCACAAATCATCCCTTAAATGTGGGTATGCTAGGTATGCACGGAAATTATGGTCCAAATGTATTAACCAACGAATGCGATGTTTTAATTGCTATTGGAATGCGTTTCGATGACCGAGTAACCGGTCGTTTAGATAAATATGCCAAGCAAGCCAAAATTGTTCATTTAGATATTGATCCCTCCGAAATAGATAAAAATGTGCAAACAACTGTTCCTGTTTGGGGCGATTGTAAGGAAACTTTGCCAATGCTCACTAAATTAATTCAACCCAATCAAAATAAAGTCTGGATTGATTTGTTTAGCGAGTTTGCAAAAAAAGAATATGATATAGTAATACATGATGAACTTAACCCACAAACAGATGTAATGACAATGGGTGAAGTAATTAAAAATTTAAATGAATTAACCAACGGTAATGCTATTTTAGTTACTGATGTTGGTCAACATCAAATGGTAACATGCCGATATGCTTCATTTAATCAGTCAAAAAGTAATATCACATCAGGTGGTGCAGGTACCATGGGTTTTGGCTTACCAGCGGCTATTGGGGCAAAATTTGGCGCGCCAAATCGTACAGTTATAGCCATTATTGGCGATGGTGGATTTCAAATGACATTACAAGAACTAGGAACTATCATGCAATTTAATGTAAATATAAAAATATTAATATTAAATAATAGATTTCTTGGAATGGTTAGGCAATGGCAACAATTATTCAATGATAGGCGCTACTCTTTTGTAGACATTACCAGCCCTGATTTTGTTCAATTAGCCAAAGCTTACCACATTGAAGGTAATTCAATATCAGATAGAAAAGATTTGAAAAATGCATTACAAACCATGCTTAACCATGATGGCAGCTATTTATTAGAGATATTGGTGGGTAAAGAAAACAATGTATTCCCAATGGTGCCTCAAGGTTGCAGTGTTGCAGAAATTAGATTACAATAAATGCAATTCATTTAAATTTTAAACAATATAACATGAAAAAAGAATTTACCATTACGGTTTATACAGAAAACCAAATTGGTCTTTTAAATAGAATTGCTATCATTTTTTCTCGTAGGAAAATTAATATTGAAAGTCTGAATACATCACCCTCCGAATCAGAAGGTATTCACCGTTTTACCATTGTTATTAATGAAACAGAAGAGGTGGTAAGAAAACTTTGCCGTCAAATTGAAAAACAAGTAGAAGTGTTGAAAGCTTATTATAATACGGAAGATGAAATTGTATGGCAGGAACTGGCTATGTATAAAGTATCTACCGAAGCAATTGCAGAAAAAATAAAAGTAGAAAGATTATTAAGAGAATACGGCGCCAGAGCAGTAGTAATTAGAAAAGATTATACTGTTTTTGAAACTTCAGGTCATAGAGAAGAAACAGATAGATTAGTAAAATTTTTAGAACCGTATGGGTTAATTGAATTTGTAAGAAGTGCTAGAGTAGCCATCATCAAATCAAGCCACGGATTTCACGAAAAATTAAAAGAATTTGAACAAACAGAACCCGGAGAAGAGGTAATTGAAAATGAATACCTCAGTAAACAAGCAGAAGTTTTTACCATGTAATTTACTTTAGTAAACAACCAACATTAAAAATTAAAAATTAAAAAAATGGCAAAATTGAATTTCGGCGGTGTTGAAGAAAATGTAGTAACCCGCGAAGAATTTCCATTATCAAAAGCGCAGGAAGTTTTAAAAAATGAAACAGTTGCTGTAATTGGGTATGGTGTACAAGGACCCGGTCAAGCGTTAAACCAGAGAGATAATGGGATTAATGTTATTGTAGGACAAAGAAAAAATTCTAAAACATGGGATAAAGCTGTTGCAGATGGCTTTGTACCCGGACAAACATTGTTTGAAATTGAAGAGGCATTACAAAAAGGGACCATTATTTGTTATTTATTAAGCGATGCAGCACAAATAGCTTTGTGGCCCACTGTAAAAAAACACTTAACGCCCGGCAAAGCACTTTACTTTTCTCACGGTTTTGGTATAACTTTCAATGAACAAACAGGTATTATTCCTCCAAAAGATGTAGATGTATTTTTAGTGGCACCAAAAGGTTCGGGCACTTCATTAAGAAGAATGTTTTTGCAAGGCCGAGGTTTGAACAGCAGTTATGCTATTTATCAAGATGCTACCGGAAAAGCAAAAGATAGAGTTATTGCCTTAGGTATTGCTGTGGGAAGTGGTTATTTATTTGAAACTGATTTTAGAAAAGAAGTATATAGCGATTTAACAGGTGAAAGAGGAACTTTAATGGGTGCTATTCAAGGCATATTTGCTGCACAATACCAAGTATTACGCGACAAAGGCCACTCGCCTAGTGAAGCTTTTAATGAAACTGTTGAAGAACTTACACAAAGTCTTATGCCATTAGTAGCTGAAAATGGTATGGATTGGATGTATGCCAACTGTTCTACAACTGCACAAAGAGGTGCTCTTGACTGGTGGAAAAAATTTAGAGATGCTACTACACCTGTATTTAAAGAATTGTATGAGAGTGTGGCTACAGGAAAAGAATCACAACGCTCTATCGATTTAAATAGTCAACCCGATTATCGTGAAAAATTAGAGGTTGAGTTAAAAGAATTAAGAGAGAGTGAAATGTGGCAAGCCGGTAAAACAGTTCGCAGTTTAAGACCAGAAAATCAAAAATAATTAACCCCTTTATGATAATGGTGTAAGTTTTGCACCATTATCTTTCTTAATATTCCGGAATGCATATAAAAGAAAAAATATATTCATTCAATTACAATGAGGCACATCAACTTTTAAAGCAAGTAGTAATTCATACTCCTTTGCAATACAACTCAATTTTGTCTAAACAATATAATTGCAAGGTTTATCTAAAACGTGAAGATTTACAAATAGTTCGTTCTTATAAACTGCGTGGTGCATTCAATTTGTTAAGTAGCCTCAGCTCTACACAACTTCAAAAAGGTGTTGTGTGTGCAAGTGCAGGCAATCACGCACAAGGATTTGCGTACAGTTGTAAACATTTAGGTATTAAAGGCATTGTATTTATGCCTATCATTACGCCAAAACAAAAAATTAACCAAACTAAAATGTTTGGCGAAGACGCCATAGAAATTAAATTAATTGGCGATACATTTGATGACTGCGCAGAAGCTGCACAAAAATTCACGCACCAAAATGCAATGACATTTATTCCCCCTTTCGATCACATTAAAATAATTGAAGGGCAATCAACCGTCGCCATTGAAATTCTTGAATCATTATCTACAATTGATTATCTATTTATGCCAATTGGTGGAGGTGGCTTAGCAGCCGGCGTAGGTAGTTACTTTAAACAATATGCACCCAATACACATTTAATTGGTGTTGAACCCGAAGGTGCACCATCTATGCAACTAGCATTTAAAGCAGGCAAGCCGGTTATGTTGCAACATATTGATAGATTTGTAGATGGTGCAGCTGTGAAAAAAGTAGGTAAAATTACCTACCCTATTTGCAAAGAAACACTTACTGATATTTGTTTAGTACCTGAAGGTAAAGTGTGCACCACTATTCTAAATCTTTATAATCAAGATGCCATTGTAGCTGAGCCCGCCGGAGCCTTAAGTATTGCTGCTTTAGACAAATATGCATCACAAATAAAAAACAAAACCGTAGTATGTATTGTGAGTGGTGGTAATAATGATATTGACAGAATGCCCGAAATTAAAGAACGTTCTTTGCAATATGAAGGTTTAAAACATTATTTTCTCATTCAATTTGCACAACGACCGGGTGCTTTGAGGGAATTTGTAAATAAAATATTAGGCCCAAATGATGATATTACCCGATTTGAATACATGCAAAAAACAAATAAAGAAACAGGACCTGCCTTAGTAGGAATTGAATTAACCGAACGCCTAGATTATGCCCCTCTTTTAGAAAGAATGCAACAAAATAATATCGATTTTACCGAAATCAACAAACAAGACACACTTTATAGCTATCTTATCTAACTTTTCGGCTAAATTGTTAGATTTTTTAAATAAATTTTATCGAAAATTGAATATATTTGAACGATTATCGCCATTACATAAAAATAATTTAAATAACAATGGTAAACTCTAACAAAAAAATGGCTGAAATAACAGGTTTGTACAACCCCGCTTTTGAGCATGATGCATGTGGTATTGGTTTTGTGGCTAACATTAAAGGACATAAATCGCACCAAAATGTACTAGATGCTTTAACCATTCTGGAAAATATGGAGCATAGAGGTGCATGTGGATGCGAAAATAATACAGGTGACGGTGCCGGTATTATGATACAATTACCGCACGAATTTTTCTTTGAAGAATGTGTAAAACTTGGCGTTCATCTTCCATCATTTGGCAAGTATGGTGTGGGTATGATTTTATTTCCAAAAGATATACGCTTAAAAGAAGAATGTAGAGATATATTTAATAGGGCTGCTGAAACTTTAGGTTTGGAAATATTGGCTTATAGAAAAGTGCCTGTAAACCCGGCAAATATTGGTGTAACAGCACTTTCAGTTGAGCCGGAAATGGAACAGGTATTTATTGCCTGCCCAGATCATATTAACCACCCAGATACATTTGAACGAAAATTATTTGTTTTAAGAAATTATGCTTCGCATATTATACAAGATACAGTAAAAAAAGATGCAATTGGTTTTTATATTGCCTCACTATCATATAAAACTGTTGTGTATAAAGGTCAGTTAACCAGCATGCAGGTTCGTAGCTATTTTCCTGATTTAGTAAATAAAAAAGTAGTAAGTGCATTTGGCCTGGTACATTCACGTTTTGCTACCAATACATTTCCTTCTTGGAAATTAGCACAACCTTTTCGTTACATAGCCCATAATGGAGAGATTAATACACTTCAAGGTAACTTAAACTGGCTAAAAACCAGTGAAAAAGGTTTTACAACGCCATTCTTCACCAAAGAAGAAATGGATATGCTGTTACCCATTATAACAGAAAATCAATCAGACTCTGCCTGTTTAGATAATATGATTGAATTGCTCACCCTTTCTGGGCGCTCATTACCACATGTTATGATGATGCTGATTCCGGAAGCTTGGGATGGCAATGAACAAATGGATCCGGTTAAAAAAGCTTTCTATGAATTTCATGCAGCATTTCAGGAACCATGGGATGGCCCCGCTTCTATCTCATTTACTGATGGCAAAATAATTGGTGCAACTTTAGATAGAAACGGTTTACGACCCTCAAGATATTGTGTTACAAAAGATGATCGGGTAATCATGGCTTCAGAAACCGGTGTTTTACCGATAGCTCCTGAATTAATTATTGAAAAGGGGCGCTTGCAACCAGGTAAAATGTTTGTGGTTGATATGGAGCAGGGAAGAATTATTAGTGATGAAGAATTGAAAAAAGATATTTGCTCTCGTAAACCTTATGCAGAGTGGTTAAACAAATATAAAATAAGATTAGAAGAATTACCGGAACCTCGGGTAACGTTTACCCATTTGCACCATGATCAGGTATTTAAATACCAAAAAGTTTTTGGCTATTCAACCGAGGATTTAGAAACCATTATTGCACCTATGGCTTTAGATGGTAAAGAACCAATTGGCTCAATGGGTACCGATACACCTTTGGCTGTTTTAAGCAATCAACCCCAACACTTAAGCCATTACTTTAAACAACTATTTGCACAGGTTACTAATCCTCCAATTGATCCAATTAGAGAAAAAATGGTAATGAGCTTAGCCACTTTTGCAGGGAATA
>JAGWPI010000115.1 GCA_028877005.1 Bacteroidota bacterium
AAAATGAACAAGCGTTTCAATTTATACATGCAGATGTAAAACAATTTGTAAAAAAATTAAAGCCCAATAGCTATGATTTGGTCATTATGGATCCGCCTACTTTTAGCAATAGCAAAAGAATGAATGATATTTTGGATATCCAGCATGATCATGTAGAACTGTTGAACGATGTATTAAGAGCTTTACCTACAGGCGGAATTATTTATTTTAGTACGAATTATTCCCGATTTGAAATAGATACCCAGCATATAGAGGCATCTTCTATTAAAGATATCACCAAAATTACCACACCATTTGATTTTGAAGGAAAGTTAAAAAGATGGTGCTACAGAATTATAAAATAATATAATAGCTTAACATATTTTAATTTTTAAAGCACAGCTACATTCTTTAATTTTACAAAATAAAAGTTTATTTATTCATTTAAACATTTACATATGGAGTATGCTTATCAACAAACCACCCTATCTAAACATTTATCAGTAGGGGTTTTAACCGGTTATTTATTAACAATTTTTAATTTATTTTACGACTTTTTATTACGCTCGCTAACTAATTTTACTTATTCTGAAATAGTAAACGTTTCTTCTATTATATTCTCGTCCATGCTTTTCATGATTATTGCGAGTTTAATTTATCACTTCCTCTATGTAAATTTTAAGATGGCAGGTGCTGTTATTTATGTGGTAGGTTTTGCTATACTAACCATTGTTTTATTTATTACAGCAAGCCATATAGGTAACCATTTCACTATACCTATATATAACGACGCATTCCGTATGCAGTTTATGGGCTATGCCGGCATAACCGGCGGTTTTGCCACTATTGTTATTCCATTTATTTCAAGGGCATTTAAGTATATATTTTAGTTGTTTAAACCGTAGAAGTGTTTCAATTACATTGTTAATTTTCCAAAGCTGATGAATTGATTATGTAATTGAAACACTTGTGGTATTAATAACTGTGAGTCGTCATTTTGAATTACATACTTGCAACATTTCATTTTTTCTTGTTCATCCATTTGTCGTTTCATTCTTTCTAATACGGCTTCTCTAGAAATGCCATCTCGTTTCATTACTCTGTTTATACGCAACTCAATTGGAGCAGTAACTCCCACCATTATATCCATTTCTGTGTCTGAACCTGATTCAAAAAAAAGGGCAGCTTCTTTTACCACATACATTGCATTTTGTTGCAACATCCATTTTTGTGCATAAGCAATAGTAGCAGGATGTACAATAGCATTTAATGTCTGCAACTTCTGTTCATCTTTAAAAACAATATTAGCTAAATACTGTCGGTTTAACCTTCCATTATGGTATACATTATTGCCAAAAATTGCTTTTATCCGTTCAATTAAAGCATTATCGCTCTCCATTAATTTTTTTGCAACGGTATCTGCATCTAATACAGGAACATCTAGTACTTTAAAAATTTGTGCAACAGTAGTTTTACCGCTGCCTATTCCACCTGTTAAGCCAATTTTAAGCATAGTTAAAATTAGTTTTTATCTCTGAAAAAATCTACATAAAAAAAACCCGGTCAATTTTATAAGACCGGGCAATAAAATTTAATAAATTTTGAACTTTTATTTTTTATCAGCAACTGCTGTAGATTTATTTAAAGCAGCAGTCCATTCCATGCTAATAGCTGATTTTTCAATTTTTAAATAACTACCAGGATTTACTTCAATTTGAAGTGTGCCATCCTCATTTACCTTATAAACAGTTGCATGGATACCGGCTAATGTTACAATTTTATCTCCTTTTTGAAGATTGTCAATAAACTTTTTTTGTTCTTTAGCCTTTTTTGCTTGAGGGCGTATCATGAAAAAGTAAAATACAGCAATGATGGCAATCATTAAAAATAATTGAATAGATCCACCACCTCCCTGAGGATTACCCGCCATTAAAATAACATTAAACATTTGATTCTAATTTATAATTGATTAATAGATAAAAAATACATTTATTCCTTAATAGTGCTATCTGCATTTACATTCCCTTCAAAAAATAAATAATGCTCAGTACCATTTTTAGTATTGGTATTAGCAATAATTGTTTTTCTTACATTACCAATTGGCATATGTGCACTATTAAAAGTAGCCACAATCAAACCTTCTGATCCGGGCATTATAGGATTTTTGGTAAAATCTGTCACAGTGCATCCACAAACAGGCCGAACATTGACTAAAATTAAAGGTTCATTACCAATGTTTTTACACCGAAATCTAACTGAAATTTGTTTTCCTTTCGGAATATTCCCAAACTGTACAATGCTATCAATCCACTTTACTAAAGTATAATTGGCTGTATCTAATGCCACTTTCATTTCAGAATCTGCATTACTTTTAACACTATGGCATGCGAATATAGTAAAGTAAAGCAGGCAAATACAAATTAACAGCAATAATTTCATGTTACAAAAGTATTAAGGCCTTGGTTTAAATTCAATCTTTTCAATTTTACCTTGTGCCAATAATTCCTTGTGTATCGAATCTAAAATACCATTCACAAAATGGCCGCTTTGTGGTGTGCTATACTCTTTGGCTATGTCAATATATTCATTAATTGTTACTTTGGTGGGTATGGTTTCGAAATACAAAAATTCACAAACGCCCAATCGCATAATAATCATATCCAACAAGGCTATTCTTTCTGCATCCCAATTGTTCAGTTTGGGTTTAATCAAATCCATTGTAAAAGCTTTCTTCTCTATAGCAGTCATTAATAAATCTTTTGCAAACATCCATTTATCTTCGGAAAGCAAAACAGGATAATTACTGCTATTAGGCTTTTGTATCATTTCTGTAATAAACAGCATCATTAAATCACCATCATCCTGCCAATTGGGAAATAAATCTTCGATGTGTGATTCAAAATCTTCATTTGATAAAATAAATTGATTGAAAATAAATAATAAAATTGCTTTTTCTTGTTTGGTATCTCTATTTGGATCTAAAATATAGTTTTTATATTCTGAAGATACAGTCATGTTTTGATAAATTTTCTTTACCAATTCTTTATCAACTAAAACATTAGGCTGTAAATTTTTTATGGCCTGTTGAATGGCTGGTAGTTCTAATATTTGCCAAATTACTTGATTGCCGGCAATTTTTGTGTTAACATTTAAATCTTCAAAACTTGTAATATTTTTATTAGCTTTTATATGTGCATCTTGTTCGGCATATTTAGCTACTTCTGTTAAAAAATAAATTAAATAAACAAATAATTCACCCGTTTTTTTAAAGTTATTTTCAAGCTGTTGTACCGGATTTTTGAAGCATTCAGGGTCTTTGGCACTCTCTATAATGTAGAGTAACTGCATTACTTTAACACGTATATTTCGTCTGCTAATCATTGCTAAAAGAACTTTTTAGTGGCAGCAAATGTAATGGTTTATACGTAGTTTCCAAATGTACAATCATCTTGTTCAGGATTAACTGCATTTGTGAGCTACTATATTAAAAAAAATTCGCTATGTTATGAGTTAAAAACATAGCGAATTTTCTGAATTTTTGCGCTTAATGAATATGTATTTTGATTGTTATTAAGCTTGAACAACTTGCGAACGCAATGAATTTATAATAGTACCTAATCTGGCAATTAAATAATCCGGTAAACCATTTTTCTTTGCCGCAACCACCACATCATTAATAAATGAATCAAAATCATCATTCATTGCTTTGCCATTCATACGTGGATTTGTAGCGGGATTATGTGCAGATACCATATCCTTTCCGCCATAAGTAAAATTTTTAGCCCCTGTACCTACGCAGAAAAAATCGGTTAAATTTTTGCTTAAAGCATTAAACCCGCTTAGATTACCGGAGGAAACTTCCTGCAAAAGCACTTTGAAAAAACCGTTAATATTAGTGTCGGCTGCAATTACAAAAATGGCACTATCTACTACTGAACGAATGCCTAATCGGCCTTTTTCAATCATAGCACCTTGTACAGCTGGGTCGGGCACCATAGTTGTACCACCTAATGAATCGTAAAGGGTTTGTGTCATCATTGGGGGGGCTGTGTCACTCTTTTTGCAAGAGCTGCTTAATAACCCAATAAGTGCAAAAAATGTGGTGACGAGTAATACGGATTGTACTTTTTTCATTGTTTTGAATTTTTATTGTTTTAAATATTAAAAAACAGATTGGGCAATTTGAATTAATTTCTTCTGGGCTAAATTGGGTAATACCGGACAACCTGAAGCTAATTCATCATTAGATGGCAGATACCGATTGGCAGGTAAACCAAGTTCTTTAGAAAGTTTAGCTGTTAGTTGTGTGGCATTTACTTGTGCCGGGTAAAAAGTAAAGACAGCAATATTGGTTTGTGTATTACATAGTACATGAGTTACCCCCTTTTGAGCATATAACCAGGCTGTAATAGAAGCACCTTGCTGTTGGTTTAAAGCTGTTTTAAAATCTATTCTGGCCATAGCAATATTGTTAACATCTGCTTTTGGGGGTCTGGTTACCCAATAAATATGTACAACCAATAGCACTACTAAAATTGAAAGTGTAATGGCTCCCACCCTAAGTAATTTTTGAATATTCATAAGTACATGTTTTTATACTACTTACGAACTACACATATAATTGGATTGAGGAAAACATAATTTTTAAAATGAGGGAAAACGACTTTGAAAAAAATGTGAAATTTTGGCACCTTCTTTTCATGATGTGGCATTGGCTTTCATACTAAGCTGTCATACATGTATTATAACAACCAATCAAACAAATAAAACCTGCAAATTTGGCTTGTTATATTGAGGTGGCATAAAAATAGCAATGGAGAGATCAATCTAAATCAGTTTATTTTAACAACTAAAAATCTATAACGTATGGCTAAAAAAGTAAACGTTACTCCATTACACGACAGGGTAATTGTTAAGCCTGCTGCGGCAGAAGAAAAAACAGCAGGTGGAATTATCATTCCTGATACTGCAAAAGAAAAACCCCAAAAAGGTACAATTGTTGCTGCAGGTGCCGGAAAAAAAGACGAACCATTAACTGTAAAAGTTGGTGATACTGTTTTATATGGTAAATATGCCGGAACTGAAATTCAAATTGAAGGGGAAGACTTATTAATCATGCGTGAAAGCGATATTTTAGCAATTGTTTAATTAATCCTTTTATCTAAAATTATTGCAATTCATTACCCTTACATATAAGATGTTCCAGTAATTAATTCAAACAAAATATTTCCAAACTTTTAAAAAATAAAAGATGGCAAAACAAATTTTCTTCGACATTGAAGCAAGAAATAAAATGAAAAAAGGCGTTGATGTATTAGCCAACGCTGTAAAAGTTACTTTAGGCCCTAAAGGCAGAAACGTAGTAATTGAGAAAAAGTTTGGTGCACCACAAGTTACTAAAGATGGTGTTACCGTTGCAAAAGAAATTGAATTGGAAGACCCCATTGAAAATATGGGTGCACAAATGGTAAAGGAAGTAGCTTCTAAAACAGCTGA
>JAGWPI010000116.1 GCA_028877005.1 Bacteroidota bacterium
TCTATTCTGAATGTTAAATTATTAGATGGTGCCATAAAAGTAAGTAAAAATGATGCTTTTTATTATACGCAACAATTGGCAAAGAAAGAAGGCATATTGGCAGGTATATCTACTGGTGCATCATTAGCAGCCATTGCACAACAACTATCTGATATTCCGGAAAATAATGTAATCCTTACTTTTAATTACGATACTGGCGAACGTTATTTATCTGTTGAAGGATTGTTTTAATTTTTTTATCTCTAATAAGTTTAGAGATAATTTTTTGATATTTTATCCTACTAAAGAAGTAGACTAATGAAAACTATATGCAAAGGAAAAGTAATCATCATTGGTGCAGGACCTGGAGATCCTGACTTAATTACTATAAAAGCAGTTCAATATTTACAACAGGCCAATGTGGTATTGGTAGACAGATTGGTAAGTGAATCAATACTGGAACGTTATGTAAATCCACAGGCAACCATTATTCCGGTAGGCAAGCAATGCCGATACGGCTTGTCCACTTCGCAAGAAACCATCAATACTTTGCTGGTGCAATATGCAATTTCACAACCATTGGTGGTACGTTTAAAAGGAGGAGATGTGTCTTTCTTTTCAAATGTATTAGATGAATTGGAAATTTTGAAAAAATATTCCATCCCTTTTGAAATTGTTCCCGGTATTACAGCCGCTTCGGGTGCTGCAGCTTATGCAGGTATTCCATTAACAGCACGTAATTATGCCACGGCAGTCCGTTTTTTGACTTACTATAAAACAAATTTAATTCCTGATTCCTATTGGCACGATTTGGCCAAAACAGATGATACTTTGGTTTGGTATATGTCATCTGAAACTTTAGAACCTTTAATTGAACATTTACGGCAGTCTGGTATTGATGAAAATAAATGGATATCCGTTATTGAACAGGCAACTACCCCTATGCAGCAAGTGTATAGTGCTCCTGTTCGTAATTTTTTATTGCAATTTGGTTCCATGCAATTTCTTTCTCCTTCATTGGTAATTATTGGGAAAGTGGCATCATTAAGCCATCACTTTAATTGGTTTAAAAGTAGTAATCCACAACAGGAGCTTTATTTTCCAACCGTTATCGGCACTGCCGAACCTTATTTACATAACGAATTAATACAACCTTATGTTAGCAGCACCTAAACTGAAAACAATCATCGATCTGGTTCAAAACTCCAGTAAAGAAGAGCTTATATGGATAAACGGATATATTGCCGGAATTATTCAACAAGATACAAAAGAAGAGGCCACTTTACCTGCTTCAAATGTTAAGCCTAAATTAACTATTGTGTATGGAACCGAAACCGGTAATGCCAAACAATTGGCTACACAGTTTGCTGGGTTGGCTAAACAAAAAAAATGTTTGGTTAAATTAGTTGGATTAGATCAATATACACCTAAAGATCTTGAAAAAGAATCTCTATTGGTTGTTGTTATTAGCACACAGGGTGACGGAGAGCCACCTGCTGCTGCACTTTCATTTTATGAATATTTGCATCAAAAACCAATCAACCTAAATCATTTGCAATATGCAGTGCTTGGTTTGGGTGATAGCAGCTATCCTTTGTTTTGTAAAACGGGTGAAGATGTAGATATTCAATTGAATAGGTTAGGCGCAAAACGAGTGCATGAATTGGCCAAATGTGATGTGGATTACGAAACAGATGCCAATAATTGGTTTAATGGGCTCATTAAAAAATTGCTAACCAACAATTTTCCGGCATCAAATAATGCAGTATCTAAAAATGTTGCAATTGTATCCAAAGCAACAAAACAAACTTATAGCGGACTGATTGATAAAAAAATAGTATTGAACGATAAAGGTTCCTGTAAACAAACATTTCATATTGAAATTGCGGCAGATTCAGTGGATTATCAACCGGGAGATTCCATTGGTGTATATCCTGAAAATCCAGCTCATGATGTGAGCGAAATATTACACTTACTTCAGGTACATCCAGAAAAAAAAATTTTATATAAAGATGCGTTCTATGCTATCAATACATTATTAAGTAAGAAATTAAACATTTTGAACTTATCTGAAAAGATAATAAAAAAATATGCAACATTAACGGAACAGGATATTCCTGAAACTAGAATGGATTTGTTGGATCTATTAAAAATTTATCCATTAAAAATGCCATTTCAGTTAGAACCAATCATCGCATTATTGCAGGCGCAATCGCCCAGATTGTATACCATTGCTTCTTCTCCTATTGCAAATGAAAATGCCATTCATTTAACAGTAAATCTGGAAAAATTTTATATAAATGAAGCTGAAAAATATGGTTTGTGCTCACATTATTTATCTGAAATGTCCCTCCAGTCACCTATTCATTTTTTTGTACAAAAAAACAAACGCTTCAAATTGCCACAGGATGATGTGCCTATAATAATGATAGCGCATGGAACAGGTATTGCACCTTTTCGTTCATTTCTTTTGCAACGCGATAATGCTGGCGCAGAAGGAAAAAACTGGTTAATTTTTGAAGAAGATAATTTCACTACTGATTTTTTATATCAAACCGAAATTCAAGATTGGTATGCAACAGGGCATATACATCAGTTACATCTTTGCTTCCAACGTAATGTAATGCAACCTGCAACATTAGTAGAAAAGCTACAGCATCATGCAGCCACTTTTATGCAATGGATAGAACAGGGTGCCTATGTTTTTGTAAGTGGAGAAAAAGATTTTACCGGTGCAAAACTAGATGAGGCAATTATTGACATGATGGCAACTTCAGGAAAATATTCAAATGCAGTTGCATTTTTTCAACAGTTAAAAAATGAAGGCAGATTTGTAAAGGAAGTATACTAATTTTTAATAAACAAAATTGTTTGTATGTCAGATAATATTAAACTTTCCAATATTGAAAAAATTAAAATGGCAAGTAGAGGATTACGTGGAACCCTTGCTGAAAGCCTGAAGGATGAACATACGGGTGCTATTCGGGAAGATGATCAGGCCCTCATTAAATTTCATGGAATGTATCAACAGGATGATAGGGATAGAAGAGAAGAACGCGCTGAAAAAAAATTGGAACGTTTGTATACCTTCATGGTTCGTTTGCGATTAACGGGGGGGTTTATGTTGCCACAGCAATGGGTAGCCATACATCATGCTGCCGGTGCATACACTACCGGTGTTATAAAAATAACCAGCAGGCAAACCATACAATTGCACGGTATTATTAAAGCCAACATTAAACCTACATTACAGGCATTTCATCATGCTGACTTAACAACCATTGCCACTTGTGGAGATATTAACAGGAATGTATTGTGCAGTGCACATCCTGCTTATTCACCTGTGCATGAACAAGTATTTGCCATTGCAGATAAAATCTGCGCCAGGTTGCTTCCTAAAACCAAAGGATATGCAGAGATATGGCTGGATGATCAAATAATATATGAACCGGAATCA
>JAGWPI010000117.1 GCA_028877005.1 Bacteroidota bacterium
TAACGAACCCATGAAAGTGTATAACCTCCTGAATTAATAGGTAGTTCAATAGTATTGCTGTAGGTACCAACTTGATAACAGGCAATAGGGTTGCCTGTTAAACAAGGATTTATACCTTGGGTATTTTGAATAGTAGGTGGGTTTCCAACAAATTGCTGGGCTAATTTAATGGATGAAATATAGGTAGCTGTTGTTTTATCATAAATTCCTACGGTAACATTTTCTCCGTTTAAAGATGCTGCACTAGCCGGTGCATTGCACTCCCTAAATAAGCGCATAGTAATTAAATATTTAGCTGTATTGGGTGCAGAACCTACTCCTTGGTACAAATAACTGAGTTCGCCAGCAGCTATATGAACTGCATAAGCATGCGTTATGGTAAAATTTAACAAAAGGATAAATAGTATAAATTTTCGCATAATTATTTACGTATCAGCACTTGAGGTAATTAAAAATAATTTGTTTCAAAGGGGTGCATGGATTTATCTAAAAGATGATTGTATTATTATTTATGCTGCTTACCTAATTAAAACTACAGTTCCCTTCTTATCAATTCTTTTCCCTGTAAAATCAATTCCTGCCGCAGTGTATACATATGCTCCTGCTGGTTGCATTGTTCCATTAAAGTTACCATCCCAACCTTCTCCAATTTGGTGCGTAGTAAAAATAAGTTGCCCCCATCTATTATAAATGTTAAAATATAGCAAATCGGTAATGCCAACGGGTATGGGTTTTAGTATATCATTTTTATTATCATTATTAGGGGTAAACGCACTAGGAATAAAAATATCAGGCCCGGTTTTAAAAATGCGTACCCAAAAATTATCTGTTCCTATACAACCTGAACTAGTGGTAGCTTTTACAGTGTATTGAATAGAATCGATACTGCTATTAAATAGGGCAATAGGATTTGCTATTGAGGGGTTATTTAAATAAGAGCTTGGTAGCCATGTGTATTGCACACTTATACCGGTACTGTCGCCATCATAATTACTAGAAGCAAGTAGCTGCAGAGGTTGGTTTAATACAACAGCTGTATCGTTGCCTGCATGAACTTTTACTGGGGCATATACAGTAACTATAATTGTGTCGGTAACAGGTTTAATACAGCCGGTATCATACCGAACAGTAAGCGCAAAGGGTGTGGTATTTCCGGGCGCAACAATTGGTTGCAATGTATTTGCATAAAGCATATTTTTATTGGGGCTCCACTCAAATGCCGTGGCATTGGTTGAAGCATTTAATTGCGTTCTTCCACCAAAACAAATACCTACATCTTGTCCTGCATTAACTTTAGGATATGGATCTGCAATGATGTTGGTATATGCAGTATCTCTGCATTTACCCAAATTGGCTATAAGCCTGTAATTCATTGAAGAGTTGGGTTGAAATAAAGGGTTTTTCAGCTTTGGGTTGTCAATACCAGTGCCGGGGAACCATTCATACCCCAAAGCTTCACTAACAGGGTATAATCGAAATGTATCACTAATACATACGGTAGTATCCGGCGTTATATGAACGGTAATAGAATCTAATACTCTAACACGAATGCTATCTTTACTTACACAACCATTATTGTTAACGGTTACCTGATAGGTGGTGGTAGTTTTTGGGAAAACCAATGGATTGTTAGTTGTTGCATTAATGATGTTATAATTAGGTAACCAACTGTAAATGCCATTGCTGGCAGATTGTAATTGCAGTGTGTCGATACTGCAAATTAAGGTATCACGAAAAGGAAGTTGTATAGGTGGATTATTATAAATTACAACGGCTTGTTGAGTAGTATCTATACAACCTTTATCACTTTGTGAAATTAAAGTAACATTAACTGTAGCGGGAGATGAATAAGTATAGGAAGGATTTTGTTGTTTAGAGGTAGCTGCATTGGAATTTGGATCTCCAAAATTCCATTGCCACTTACTAACGGTACCGTATTTGGCTGAACTTTTATCTGTAAATATAAATGGTCTCAGATAACAATCACCTTGAACACTAAAATCAGCTTTATAACCCGGATAAACCATTACTGTAGTGCTATCGGTTCCTACACACGAATTAGGGCCGGTAACTGTTAAATGAGCTATATATCTGCCGGTATCAGCATAAGTATATTGCAGGGTTGGTGTACTGGCTGAAAATGTTGGATTAGCTGGGTCTCCTACTGTCCATTTATACGAAAGAATAGATGAAGAGGTTGATTGATTTTCAAAATAAACCGTAAAATCTTTACAATTAACAATGCTCGAAGGGAGATCAGCTTCAATAATATCGCAAGATTGCACTTTTAAAATAAAATCTTTTCTATGATAGCCAATTTGTTTCCCATTTCTAAATTCTGCAATACAAACGTTTACAACATATTGGCCGGCTGGCGGGGCAATACCACTGATAATACCGGTAACAGGATCTATATTAACTAATCCTCCTAATGGTATAGTACCACTAAAGCCACCTGCATATGGTACGGGTGTTAAACTTAGTATTTGAGGAGGGGCTTGATTTTGACCCGTGTTCGGCGCTGAATAGGCATCACAAAATGAATAGCTTAATGAGTCATTATCCGGGTCTACAGCACTAAAATCTAAATTAAATTTTTTTTGGGCACAAACTAAAGTAGTATCTTTTATTATGTATTCCGGGCTGCTGTTATGACCAACGGGTAGGGTATTGGTACCCGGCAAAAATGTAACATAGTTACTTCCAACATTATTGCTGCTCAGGTTTGAAATATTATCTATGCGACAACAACCCATTCTGGAAAGGGTATAACCATTTTGGTTAATGGGCAAGTCAATAGTATTGGAAAAAAGTGCAATTTGGTAGCATACACTTACATTTCCCACTAAACAAGGAAAATTTGCTGTATTTAACTGAATGGTTGAAATACCACCCGTTAATGGTAATCCTAATGTTGTAACCAATGTATTACCATCATAAAAACCTACTACCACATTTTCCGATTGCAAGAGAGGCCCTGTTGATGCACAATCTCTAAACAAACGTAATGTTACTTGATAACTGTTGGTGCCGGGTGTAGCACCGGGTCCTAAATATTTGTAAAACAACTCGCCGCCAGCTACATGTCTGGCAAATGCGGGCACTGTTAAAATAAAAAATAATATTATATAAATTAATTTCTTCAATGTAGTTTCATTTTGTATGCTTAAATATTAGGTATAATGAACATTATTAGGATGGTATACTGCTTTTAAAAATTGATAGATGTATTCGTTTGTTTTTTCTGTTGCTTCCCACATTCCCATATGTCCTGTATCTTGTAAAATATGCACATATGAACAATTGGGCAAATGAGATTGTTGTAAAACATCATTTATAGGTGCAGCTATATCTTCAGTTCCTATGATAAATAATACCGGACACTGTGCATTTTTTAGAACATCCGAACTATCTGGTCTTAACCGCATCGCATCATAATATTGCTGGCATGCAATGGTGTTAGTGTTAGCAGCGCTCTCTATTAAAAAATTTATTTTTTCGGGATGTGCTATTTTAAATTTTTCGCCAAATAAATTAGGAATGGTGTTCTTAATAAAAGCATAAGCACCATACTCTTCCATTATTCGAATGCCTTTTAATCGATTGATTTTTTTTTCTTCAGTGTCTGCATATGCAGTGGAATGAATTAAACCAAATCCTTTTAATAAATTGGGGAATAATTTTGCAAATGCTAAAGTAATATAACCGCCAAAACTGTGCCCCAGCAAAACAAAAGAAGTAATGCCTTCTGCTATGGTAATTTGATGAATGGCTTTGGCATAATCTGTTATCAATATAGGTGATCCATCAGATGAATGCAATTGAGTAGAGGCTCCTGTTCCGGGTATAAAAGGGGTAATTACCGTAAACCATTTTTTTAAAAAATCTAATTGTTCATTCCAAATACCGGCATCTTCTCCAAATCCATGTAAAAACATCACAACGGGTCCATTGCCATTAATGCAATAAGCAAGTTGCCCTTGTTGGTAAACACAAACTTTTTCCATACATTTTTTATTTTCTTTGCCTAAAAGGCCTGCTTAAAAACAATTGGTATAAAATTACCAATAAAGCCATAAAAGCGGCTATTTTGTATAGCCAATCTCCCCATTTTACATAGAAGGTATTACCATTATTAATTGGAATATTGTATTGAATTACTGTAGGTACATTATATGCTGTTTGAGTTATTATGTGTCCGGAAGGGTCAATAACCGCACTTATACCGGTATTGGCACTTCTAGCTACAAATTTTCGGGTTTCTATAGCTCTTAAGCGGGCATAATTTAAGTGTTGCAAGTGCCCGGGTGTATTTCCCCACCATCCATCATTGGTGATGATGGTTAATAGATTAGCTCCTTTTTTAACATATTCTGCTACATACGCACCATAAATGCTCTCATAACAAATA
>JAGWPI010000118.1 GCA_028877005.1 Bacteroidota bacterium
AGTGTATTATGCCGGTTGGTGTGATAAATACCAGCAAGTATTTAGTTCAGTAAATCCTGTTGCATCGCCACATTTTAATTTTTCCGTTCCTGAACCTACCGGAGTAGTTGGAATAATTGCACCACAAAAATCTGCATTAATTGGGTTAGTATCTGCAGTGGCACCCATTATAGCAGGTGGCAATACCTGTGTGGTATTGGCTTCAGAAAGTTTACCACTTTCTGCTATTAGTTTTGCTGAAATTATTCACTCGTCTGATGTGCCTAGTGGTGTAGTAAATATGCTAACAGGTTCTACCAATGAATTATTGAAATACTTTGCAGAACACATGGATGTAAATGCAATAGTTACCTATCAATTATCTCAAACAGAACTGCAATTAGTAAAAGAGAAAGCTGCTTTAAATGTAAAAAGGGTGATAGAATATATGGTGACTGATTGGTTGCATGATACTGCTCAATCACCTTATTTTATTCTAGATGCGCAGGAAATAAAAACTACTTGGCATCCAATTGAAACAGTTGCCGCCGGCAAATCAGGTTATTAAATATTATTTTATGGTACGAATTACATTATTAATGATTTGCATGCTAATGGGGAAAGCCATCTTTGCAAATAGCACAGATACCATAATTGTATATAAAGATGCTCGAATAGATACTCTTGTGGCCAAACAAGCGGCCATGAATAAACGCCAATTGCTAAAAAATTCCGGCGGATTGGTCAAAGGATATCGTATTCAGGTATTAACAACTAATAGTAGAGATGAAGCTTATAAAATAAAATCTGACTTATTATCCAAATTTCCTGACCAAAAATCTTATTTACTTTTTCAAAGTCCCTATTTTAAAGTACGAATTGGTAATTTCTTAAGGCGTGAAGATGCTGAAGCACTTCGTACACAGTTAAATAATACTTTCCCGTTTAGTGTATATGTTGTAGAAGACATGGTTGATTATTCGGCTACAGGGAGTGGGAGTGTTAATTAAAATGTATTTAAAAATAACCTTATGCTTTTAGAAAACATTAAAAAGCGGGCTGCAACATATGCTGATGAATTTATTGCAGTTCGTCATTGGTTACATGCTCATCCAGAGTTAAGTTATCAAGAATTTGAAACCTCTCGTTATATTCAATCTAAATTAAAAGAATGGGGTATACATTTTGAAGTAAAAGCGGGTACCGGTGTAGTAGGATTAATTCAGGGTAATGAACCAAATAGCAGAATTATTGCACTTCGTGCCGATATGGATGCATTGCCTATTGCAGAAGAAAATGATGTGCCTTATCGTTCAATCAACCAAGGTATAATGCATGCCTGCGGGCATGATGTGCATACCACTTGTTTATTAGGTGCAGTAAAAATTTTAAACGAATTGAAATCGGAATGGTCAGGTTCTGTTAAATTTATTTTTCAGCCCGGCGAAGAAAGAAATCCTGGTGGTGCCAGCCTATTAATAAAAGAAGGCGTATTGCAAGATCCACAACCACAAGGTATTATTGGTTTGCATGTTCATCCCGGTTTACAAGTGGGTAAATTAAGTTTCAGAAAAGGGCGTGTAATGGCTAGTGCTGATGAAATTTATATTACCATTAAAAGTAAGGGTGGCCATGCAGCTGCACCCCACCTAACAGTAGATACTGTATTAGTAGCTTCGCACATTGTGGTTGCTTTGCAACAAGTAATTTCAAGAAATAACAATCCCTTATCTCCCTCCGTTTTATCTATCTGTTCTATTCAGGGTGGGCATACAACAAATGTAATTCCTAGTGAGGTTAAATTAATGGGTACATTTAGAGCTATGGATGAAAATTGGCGCTTTAAGGCCCATACTTTAATTGAAAAAATTGTGAAAGGAGTGGCTGAAAGTATGGGTGCAGAAGTACAACTGCATATTGATGTTGGTTATCCTACAGTTGATAACGATATACAATTGACGGAGAATACTTGGAAACTGGCCAACATATTTATTGGTAGCGAAAATATAGAAGAAACTGAAATTAGAATGGGTGCCGAAGATTTTGGCTATTATACACAGGTTATTCCGGGTTGTTTTTATAGATTGGGTGTAATGAATCAACTGAAAGGTATATCAGCAGGTGTTCATACCCCTACTTTTAATATTGATGAATCTGCTATTGAAATAGGAATGGGTATGATGGCTTGGTTAGGAGCTACTGTTGTTATTTAATAATGCAGATTATTTCATAATAAAAATCCACAAATTTAATATACTTTTTAACAAAAAAATCAGGTGGTTTCACTGAATTTTTGTACGTCCTAAAAACATACCTTGCAGTATAAATTGATGTAATATTCTAAATTACTGCTGAGTATGACTGCTATTGTGATTGCGGAAGATAATGTTACTAACTTAGATAAAATAACCAATTGGGTATTACGGGAGCCTCAAAAAGAATTGTTATATTTTTCCCGTAACGGCATGGCTTTGTTGCAAGATATTATTTCCAAAAAGCCATTGCCCGATGTTATTTTAATGGATATTGAAATGCCGTTGGTGGATGGCATAGAAGCCACCAGTTTTATTAAGGATCAATATCCGCAAATCCGCATTATTGGTCTTACCTCTCACAGCACAGAAGGAATGGCCATTCATGCATTGGCTGCAGGCATGGATGGATTTGCCGCAAAAGCCCTTTTTGAATATGTTTTACCGGAAGCTATTGAAACTGTCTTGAAAGGGGAGTTATTTGTAGACAATAGATTAGATTTTGACACTGATCATATTTTAGAAACAGTTAAAAAAAGAAAAGAACTGATTAGCAATTATAAAAATGCATTGCCCACACTTACACCTAAAGAAATGACATTTATTATTTTAGCGGCTACTTCTTTAAAGTATAAACAAATAGCTGAAATAATGAACCTTAGTGAAAAATCTATTCATGGCTATTTTGAAGCTGTTTCCAATAAATTAAAATTATCCAGTCGCCAGCATTTAACATTATTTGCGCACCAGCATGGATTAACCCATATGGCTGATTATACTAGTAGTTATTAGGGGGTTAAACACCAATCATTTTAAATTCTGTATTTTAGTTGTACTTTGCACGCCTACTTTAGCTTAACAAAGGTTATTGCTTGTGCATTGTTGCCCATTGTTCTGAACCCTGAAGTGAGTGACACAACAGGCGATGCCCAGTGTAGTTAAAGCCGGTACCAAAAAATGCTTACATGGATAAGAAAAAATTAAGAAGAGAGGAGGCATTGGAATACCATGCCAAAGGCCGACCCGGAAAAATTGAAGTAATTCCTACTAAAGAAGCCAAAACCCAGCGCGACCTTTCATTGGCATACAGCCCAGGTGTTGCAGAGCCCTGCAAAGCCATTAAAGAAAACCCCGAAAACATTTATAAATATACCGCTAAAGGCAATTTAGTGGCGGTAATTACTAATGGTACGGCCGTACTGGGATTAGGAGATATTGGCCCCGAAGCCAGTAAACCGGTGATGGAAGGGAAGGGGGTGTTGTTTAAGATTTTTGCAGATATTGATGTGTTTGATATTGAAATCAATGAAAAAGATCCGGAAAAATTTGTTGCAATAGTAAAGAGTTTAGAGCCCACATTTGGCGGCATAAATTTGGAAGATATTAAAGCGCCGGAGTGTTTTTATATTGAAGAACAATTACGACAGCAACTAAAAATACCTATTATGCACGATGATCAGCATGGTACTGCCATTATTAGTGCCGCTGCTTTATTGAATGCATTAGATATTCAGAAAAAGAAAATTGAAAAAGCCCGTTTTGTAGTGAATGGTGCCGGCGCAGCAGCTATGGCTTGCGTGCAGTTGTATGTAGCATTAGGTGCTAAATATGAGCACTTTATTATGTTTGATAAAGATGGAGTGCTGCATAAAGGGCGTAATGATTTAGGCGATGTACGCAAGAAATTTGCGGTTGATAAAGCAGATTGGGATTTAGCAAAAGCCATGAAAGATGCGGATGTTTTCTTAGGCTTGAGTGTAGGCAATGTTGTAACGCAGGATATGATTAAAAGTATGTCCAAAAACCCTATTGTATTTGCAATGGCTAATCCCGATCCGGAAATAACTTATGAAGATGCTATTGCAGTGCGCAAAGATATTATTATGGCTACCGGCCGAAGTGATTATCCTAATATGGTAAACAACGTACTAGGTTTTCCGTATATATTTAGAGGTGCATTAGATGTTAGGGCTACTCAAATTAATGAAGCCATGAAATTGGCTGCAGTAAAAGCTTTGGCAGAATTAGCCCGTACACCGGTACCTGATATTGTAAATCTGGCTTACAATCAGAAAAATTTAAGTTATGGGCCAAATTATATCATTCCTAAACCTGTAGATCCACGGTTGCTGTCTACTGTAGCACCGGCCGTAGCAAAAGCTGCAATAGAAAGTGGTGTAGCACAACGCATTATTCAAAATTGGGATGAGTACATACTAGAGCTGAACAAACGTTTAGGATTAGATAATCAGTTAATGCGCATTATTAGTAACAAGGCACGCCGTGCACCCAAACGAATTGTTTTTGCCGAAGCAGATAATTTAAAAATTTTAAAAGCGGCAAGCATTGTTTATGATGAAGGTATTGCTTATCCTATTTTATTAGGGGTTGAGGAAGATATTAAAAGAATTGCGAAAGAAAATAGTGTAGATATTTCTGACTTGCCAATAATAGATCCACGCAGTGATGCTTATACCGATAAACGCGAATTTTATGGGCAACTCTTTTTTCAAAAAAGACAACGTAAAGGGTTTAATAGATATGAGAGCTTTAAAAGAATGAAAGACCGGAATCATTTTGGATGTATGATGGTTGAAACCGGTGATGCCGATGCAATGATATCGGGTCTTACCCGAAATTATGCTGATGCCATTAAGCCTGCTTTGCAAATTATTGGTACAGACGAAGGCGTGAAAAAAATTGCAGGTATGTATTTACTGCTTACCAAAAAAGGGCCACTGTTTTTAGCTGATACTACTATTAATTTTAATCCTACCGCAGAAGAGTTGGCAGATATTACTTTAATGGTTGCTAGAGAAGTACGTACTTTTAATTTAGTACCACGAATTGCTATGCTTAGTTATAGCAACTTTGGTAGTAGTAATTCTTTGGAAGCTAATTTGGTAGCAGAAGCCGTTCAAATTGTAAAACAACGCAACCCTTCCTTAATTATAGATGGCGAAATGCAAGCCAGTCTTGCTTTTAATAATGAAATTTTAAAAGATAATTATCCGTTTAGTGAATTGGTAGACCAAGATGTAAATGTGCTTATTTTCCCTAATTTAACATCTGGTAATATTGCCTACAATTTACTAAAAGAGTTAGGTGGTGCCGATGCTATTGGTCCTATTTTGTTGGGATTAAAAAAACCTGTACATGTATTACAATTAGGTAGTAGCGTACGCAGCATTGTAAATATGGCTTTAATTGCAGTAGTAGATGCTCAAATGAAATGTAAATTGGATACCGAAGCCGAGGTGCAAAAATCAAAATGGTGGAAAAGGCGGCATTTAAAAAAGAATTAATATTTTCGTTAGTAGATTGTTTTATCAATATTATTTAAAAATTACAACATGTCTTTTTTTTCACACTTAGGTGCGTTTTTATTGTTGTTGAAGGGGATGTTTACACGTCCGGAAAATTGGAAAATGTATTGGAAAGAACTTATGAATCAATGTGTTGATATTGGGGTAGGTGCATTGCCTATAGTAGTCATAATTTCATTGTTTTTAGGTGCTGTAACCACCGTACAAACTGCCTATCAGTTAGTGAGTCCGCTAGTTCCGCAAGCTACTATTGCTCAAATTGTTCGCGATAGTATGATATTAGAATTATCACCTACGGTAGTTTGTATTGTTTTGGCGGGTGTGGTGGGTAGTAAAATTGCTAGTGAGTTGGGTAATATGCGCATTAGCGAACAAATTGATGCTATTGAAATAATGGGCATTAATACAAAAAGCTATTTACTTTTTCCTAAAATTATTGCTGCCTTAATTGTGGTTCCTGCCTTAATTGTTATTTCAGCTGTATTAGGTATTTGGGGTGGAAGAGAGGCAGGCAGTTTAACAGGCATTTTATCACATGATATCTATGACATTGGGTTAAGACAAAACCTAAACTTATATAATATTCAATTTGCTTTATACAAATCCTACACTTTTGCATTTATCATCAGCAGTGTGCCTGCTTATTTTGGGTACTTTGTTCAAGGTGGCGCACTTGAAATTGGTAAAGCTAGTACACGTGCAGTGGTAACTAGTTGTATTTTAATTTTATTTGCCGATTATGCTTTGGCTGCATTATTGTTGTAAAAAAATAACATATGCCTGAAAATTATAAGCAAAATATTCAAATAGTTTTGTAACTTTCAACATATGTTAACTGCCAACTTCCAATCTTTTCAACATAAAATCAAACACCCGGTTTTATACAGATTGTTTTTATTAAAAAATTTGCCAATGGCTTTTTTGGCAGGTATTCAAATAAATCATTTCAATAATGGAAAAGCTATAGTGAATGTGCCATACCGCTACACTAATAAAAATCCATTTCGCTCCATATATTTTGCTGTGCTAAGTATGGCTGCTGAGTTAAGTACAGGTATACTGGCATTTGCTTATATATATCAACAACCGGTTACAATTAGCATGCTGGTAGTAAACATGGAGGCAAAATTTCTTAAAAAAGCAACTGGTGTTATTCAATTTACTTGTAACGACGGGTTGGCTATTCAAAATGCTATTCAACAAGCCATAACCACCGGTGAAGCCATTACACAAATATGTTCATCTGTCGGAACAAATCAACAAAGTGAAGTTGTTGCACACTTTACATTTACCTGGAGTTTTAAAAGAAAATAATTGGTCTGTTCATTTATAGGTGTTAATTTACAGTAATACTTAAATGTATGCGTTTTTGAATACCATGTTTTATTGTATAAATAAATTAAATATAATAAACATATAAATTTTAATTTTATAAAATAAAAATATGAAAATTACTTTTCACGGAGCAGCACGAACAGTTACGGGTTCTAAACACTTATTAACATTAAATAATGGGAAAAAGATACTCTTAGATTGTGGTATGTTTCAAGGTTTAGGGAAAGATACAGAACCATTAAATATGCAATTTGGCTTTGTAGCTGCTGAAATAGATTATTTAATTTTATCGCATGCACACATTGATCACTCTGGCTTAATACCCAAATTAGTAAAGGAAGGTTTTCAGGGAAAAATATTTTCAACTCCTGCCACCAAAGAACTAAGCGATGTGTTGTTGCAGGATTCGGCACAAATTCAACGGGATGATACTAAATTTATTAATAAAAAAAGAGCTAAACAAGGGCTGCCACCCTATGCCCCTTTATATGATTTGGATGATGCTGCAAAAGCATTTGATTATTTTAATTTGGTAGAATATGATGTATGGACTACCATAGAAAAAGGCATTGATTTATTGTTTACAGATACCGGACACATTATTGGCAGTGCTGCCATGCATTTGCGTATTACTGAAAATGGCGTAACAAGACAAATTACTTTTAGCGGCGATGTAGGTAGATATAACGATGCAATATTACGTTCCCCACAAACATTTCCGCAATCAGATTATATTATTTTAGAAAGTACTTATGGAAATAAATTACATGACGAAGTACACGGCATTGCAGATACATTATTACATTGGATTGAACATACCTGTATTGAAAAAAAAGGAAAACTGATTATACCTGCGTTTAGCGTTGGCCGAACACAGGAATTATTATATGCTTTAAACCAGTTATCACTTGAAAAAAGATTACCCAAAGTGGCTTTTTATGTAGATAGTCCCTTAAGTAAAGAAGCCACTCAGGTTGTAAAATCATATCCACAATATTTTAATAGCCGTATCCGAAAAGTTATGGAGCAAGATCAAGACCCATTTGATTTTCCGGGATTAAGTTTTATTAAAACAGTAGATGAAAGTAAGGCTCTTAACTTTAAAACAGAGCCTTGTGTTATTATTTCTGCTAGTGGTATGGCCGATGCAGGAAGAGTAAAACATCATATTTTAAACAATATAAATGATAATAAAAATACTATTTTAATGGTGGGTTATTGTGAACCTCATACCTTAGGCGGCCATTTATTGGCAGGTGCCAAAGAAGTTAAAATATTTGGTGACTTTTATAAAGTTGTGGCCGAAGTTGGCGAAATGCACAGCATGAGTGCGCATGGCGATTATGACGATTTATTGCAGTTTGTAGCCTGCCAACAAAAAGATTTAGTGCGTATTTTATTTTTAGTACATGGCGAATATGATGTTCAACAAGATTTTAGAAGTAGATTGGTTCGTAAAGGTTTTAAAGAGGTGGTTATACCAGCCATACATACCGAACATCTATTAGATTAATGGAAAGTGTAAGCTGGAGTGAATAATATAGCCCAAAAGCAATAGAAAAATTATTCTACAGGATTTAAAAACCTATTGTGCTAAAAAAATCTACCATACAATTACTTCGTTTTCCATTCTCAATTTTTTTAATGCCAGTATTTTGGTTTGCATTATTATATGTAAATATAATTAAATGGGATAATGTATGGATGCTTTTTTTTATCCTTCACGGATTGTTATATCCTGCAAGTAATGCTTACAATAGTTATATGGATAAGGATACAGAAAGCATAGGGGGTATTGCACAGCCGCTGCCACCAACTAAGCAACTATACTATATGTCTTTGGCAATGGATGTTTTGGCTATTGTATGGGCATTTTTTATACATCATACAGTTGGCTGTTGTGTATTTACTTATGTCATATTTTCAAGGCTTTACAGTTATAGAGGTATCCGTTTAAAAAAATATCCAATTATTGGTTTTTTAACGGTTATAGTAAACCAAGGAGGTTTGATTTTTTTTACTGTATATAAAGCAGCACAGCAGATAAATACAGCAATTCCTTATTCTGGAATAATTGCTTCAATACTACTGATTGGCGGATTCTATCCAATAACACAAGTATACCAACATGCTTCAGATAGAGTCGATGGGGTAAACACACTCTCTATGCAATTAGGCATAAAAGGCACCTTTTTATTTTGTATAATAATGTATTTTTTGGCCTTTTTAACAATGGCATATTATTTTATATCTATTGATGAAGTACGCACATTTATTATTATACAACTATTTTTTTTGCCCGTATTAATCTACTTTTTTTATTGGATGAATTTGGTATGGAAAGATATTCATTATGCAAACTTTAAACAAACCATGAAAATGAACTGGATAGCTGCTATATTTACCAATATGGCTTTCATTTTTGTATTAATACAACAACACTTTGGCTAATATAATTTCTATAGGAACAGCGGTACCAGAATTTTGTCATCAACAAACCGATATTCTTCAATTTATGCAGAATATGTATGGATTAGATGACACACAAAAACGTATATTGTCTTTTTTATATAGTCAAAGCGCTATTCGTCAGAGATATTCCGTTATCAATGATTTTTCTGAAAAAAGTGTGCACCTAAATCAACTATTTGCTGCACAAGCTCTAAATCCATCTATTTCTAAAAGAATGGAAGTATATCAACTAATGGCGCCTACATTGGCATTCAATGCAATTCAGAATTGTTTACATGGCAAGGCAGAACTGCATCAAATTACACATTTAATTACCGTAAGTTGTACAGGTATGAGTGCGCCGGGTATTGACTTACAATTAGTTGAAATATTAAATCTACCCAATACAGTATTTAGAACTTCTGTAAATTTTATGGGTTGTTATGCTGCCATTCATGCATTAAAAATGGCGAATTATATTTGTAAGTCTGAACCTGACGCAGTTGTAGTAATAGTTGCCGTAGAATTATGTACCCTTCATTTTCAGCCCGAATTTACGGAAGACAATGCAGCTAGTAGTTTGTTGTTTGCCGATGGCGCTGCAGCGGTTCTTGTTTCAGGACAAGCGGTTAAAACTTCTAATCAGCCTATGATTGCTTTGAACAGTTTTTACTCTAAAATAGAGCGAAAAGGGAAAAACGACATGGCATGGATAATTGGCAATCATGGCTTTGAAATGACATTGAGTAGCTTTATTCCATCCATCATTGAAGCTGATATTGAAGAGCTGGTGCATACTGCTTTGGAAAATTCAGGTTATACATTACAGGATATACAGCATTGGTGCATTCATCCCGGAGGAAGAAAAATTATTGATGTAATTGAAAAACAATTAGGATTAACTCGTGAAAAAACGAGACCATCTCGATTCGTTTTAGAAAATTTTGGAAATATGTCTTCCCCAACTTTATTGTTTGTATTGAAAGAAATGATGCAGTACAAGCCCCTACATCCCGAACCCGTTTTTGGAATTGCATTTGGCCCTGGTTTAACCATGGAAACTTTTACTGCCCAACTGATATGAATTTAGGTAATCGCTCATACCAAAAGGAGTTGTTAGATGCGAATGATATTCCATTTGATGACATTAGAGTAAACATGCAGGAGTTGAATTTAATTAATACCTGGCTGGGTGGGCATGCCATTACCATTGCAGGATTTAAAAAAATGGCAGGAAATAAGAAACAAATAACAGTTTGCGAAATTGGTTGTGGTGGCGGCGATAATTTAATGGCTATTGTAAATTATTGTAAAAAAAAGCAAATATCAATTTCCGTGATTGGTATTGATAAAAATTCTTCTTGTATTGAAGTTGCCAAACAATTACATGGAAATCACTTTTCAGCTAAATGGATTGTTTCTGACTATGCTGCTGTTCATTTTGATGAAAATCCAGATATCATTTTTTCAAGTTTATTTTGCCATCATTTCGATGAAAATGCACTTTTGTTTCAATTGCAATGGATGCAGCAAAATAGCCGATTAGGTTTTTTTGTGAATGATTTGCATAGGCATATTATGGCATATTATTCCATTCAATGGCTCACAAGATTATTTTCAAAGTCTTATTTGGTAAAGTCTGATGCGCCATTAAGTGTTGCCCGTGGGTTTAAAAAAAAAGAATGGATTAACTTATTGCAAACTGCAGGTATACATCATTATTCGGTTGTATGGAAATGGGCATTTCGATATTTAATTATGGTAAGCAATGAATGCTGATATAGAATATGATATTGCAATTATTGGCGGTGGCTTAGCGGGTCTAACTCTTGCTATTCAATGCGCAGACGCAGGTTACAGTGTAGTGCTTTTTGAAAAAGAAAAATATCCTTTTCATAAAGTTTGTGGCGAATATATTAGTAATGAAAGTAAACCATTTCTCACTCGTTTGGGTATACCTATTCCGGAGTGGAATTTGCCTGCTATCAGTCAATTATTAATCACTGATAATTATGGCCAAGCTTATCCGTTTACTTTGGATTTAGGTGGATTTGGAATTAGTCGCTTTCGCTTAGACAATGCTTTGTATCAATTAGCCTTACAAAAAAAAGTACTGATTTATTCTGGAACCAAAGTATTGAATGTAGTGTATGAGAATAATTATTTTATGATAGAAGCTACTAATGGTAACTTTTCAGCCAAAGTTACGGTAGGCAGTTTTGGTAAAAGAAGCAATTTTGATATACAATGGAAACGCATACTTTCCTCTTCGGAAAATAATAAAGCTGAAACAAAATTTATTGGTGTAAAATACCATATCCGTTATCCTTTTCCTTCTCATCAAATTGCATTGCATAATTTTAAAAATGGTTACTGTGGCATTTCAATGGTAGAAGACAATAAGTGTTGTTTATGTTATTTAACAACTACAGACAATCTTCGGAGAAGCGGAAATAGAATTAATGTGATGGAAGAAGATATACTTTTCCAAAATCCTTTTTTAAAAAAAATATTTACTGAAGCTGAGTTTTTGTATACATCCCCGCAAGTAATAGCTGAGGTTTCGTTTGCACCTAAAACTCAAGTGCACAACCGGGTGTTAATGGTAGGTGATGCTGCCGGTTTAATTACACCACTATGCGGCAATGGTATGAGCATGGCTTTACATGCTAGCATTTTGGCATTTAATGTTATTGATATGTTTTTGCAGGAAAAGATCAATAGAAATGAAATGGAACATCTGTATTCGAAATTATGGCAACACCATTTTAAACGAAGGTTATGGGTTGGCAGACAGGTACAATCACTAATGGGATCGCAATGGTTAACTTCTGCAACTTTGAAAGTATTGCATATGTTACCCACTTTAACAAAAAAAGTTATTGCAAGTACTCATGGCCAACCATTTTAGTTGTTTGCCTTTTAATTTTAAATTTTTTAAAACACAGGAATATGAAAAATATGTTTGCATTGGTGTGTTGTATGTTTTTGGCAACGATGTTGTCTGCACAAATAATGCATCCTGATGATGCGGCTTCAAAGATACTTTTTACCATCAAAAACTTTGGCATCAATACAACAGGCAGTTTTAGTGGGTTAAAAGGAGAAATTATAGTGAATGAGCAGGATTGTTCAAAAGATTATTTTAATGTAACGGTAAATGCAGCAACTGTTAATACCGGTATTGGTGCCAGAGATCATCATTTGCGTTCAATCGATTACTTTAATGTTAGCCAATTTCCCAGCATTCAGTTTATTTCTGAAGCTGTACAGCTCAGCAAATCAGATAGGCAATGTTGGGTAACCGGAAAATTAACTATAAAAGGTATTACTAAAATAATTGCTTTTCCGTTTACTGTAATTCATGAAGCAATGGGGTACCGCTTGCAAGGACAATTTTCAATCAATCGCCTCGATTATGGTGTAGGAACTTCCAGTTGGGTATTGGCTAATTCGCTAATAGTTCAGTTAAATGTATTGGCGATACCAACTACCAATCAATAAAGAAATGATTTAGTTTTTTAAATAAAAGTTCTTGAACCAAAATCAGTATAAGTTTCTCTGAAATTTTTTGGTGTGCACTTTTTCCTTTTTTTAAAGGCTCGGTTAAAGTTGCTCATATTATTAAAGCCGCATTTATCAGCAATTTCATTAATACTATGGGTTGTTTCAATCAATAATCTGGCGGCATGGCCAATTCTAATTTCATTTAAGGTATCTACAAATGTTTGACCGGTTCTGTTTTTAAAAAAACGGCTAAACGAAACCTCTGTCATTGTAGCAATTCTGGCAACTTCAGCAAGGGTAATGGGCTGTTCAAAGTGGCGATTCATGTATTCCATTACTTTTTCTATTCTCCGGTTATTATAAGAAAAACTATCTGTATTGGTAAAAGAAGTATAAGATAATATTTGCATGTTTCTGGAAATAGATAAGTCGTGTAATATGGATAGTAATTCTACAACAGAATCAAAGCCTTGTTTACGCGGCAAATCAATTAGCCTTGGTTTCAGTAGTTCAGTTGTTTCTTTTGAAAATAGAATGCCTCTTGAAGAGCGGTCGAGCATGTTTTTAATAAAACTTAGTTGGTTACGGCGTAAGAATTTATCATCAAATAAATTGCGATGGAACTGAATGGTAATTTCTCTTATTTCTTTGCTACTGCATTGGTGTGTAAACCAACCATGTTGCAAATTAGAGCCCACCAATACCAGCTCAAGCTCGTCTATTTCACCGATATGATCACCAATAATTCGTTTTGCTTTTGAAGCATTGATGATAAAGTTTAATTCAAATTCTTCGTGATAATGTAAGGGGAAATCAAAGCCTGTCTTAATCCTTGAAAAAATAATAAAACAATCATTTTTTGCTAAAGGAATAATTTCTTTTAACAATTGGGGTGGTGAGTACATAATTGCGATTTTGTTTGAAATTGGGCAAAGACAAGGTATTGTTTTATTAGCTTCATAAAATATAAAAATTACTGACCTATAATTTTTTTAGATGATTAAAATTATTCAAATTAAGAAAA
>JAGWPI010000119.1 GCA_028877005.1 Bacteroidota bacterium
GGGTTAAAAAATTAAAGAGTCTTTACTATAAAGCTACTAATCAATTTCAAAAAAATTATATAATCATTATATTGGTGTCTTCTTTTTATATTTATTTTTTAGGTTTTTTTGAAAATTATTGGGAGGTTACTCAAGCTATTTTTCCCGGACTACTTCTAATTACATTGGTTTATAAAAATATTAAATATCAAAATCTTTATGAAAATTCTTCAAATACATAATTTTTATAAACTTGGGGGAGGAGAAGATTCTGTATTACAAAATGAATATGAACTGTTAATAAACATGGGTCATATTGTTGAACAACATATAGTTTATAATTCAAAAATAGATTCTTTTAATTTTATCCAAAAGTTGTCTCTCTTTTTTAGTTCTGTTTTTTCTTTTAGATCTAAAGTATTACTTAAAAAAAAATTAGCCACTTTTAAACCTGATATTTGTCACGTTCATAATACTTTTCCCTTACTGTCTCCATCTATTTATTACGCTTGCAAAGAATTTAATATACCTGTTGTACAAACACTGCATAATTTTCGTTTAGTTTGTTCAAATGCTTATTTGTTTAGAAATGGTCAAACTTGTCAATTTTGTGTTGGTAAATCTCTGTATTATTCAGTTCCCAAAAAATGTTATCATAACTCAATGTTTGAAACATTTTTTGTATCTAATATAATAATGTTCAATAGATTAATTAATACTTGGAATGGTCAAGTAGATCAATATATTGTTCTTAATAATTTTTCAAAGAAAATTTTTATTCAGGGGGGTATTGATAGTAATCTTATTACTGTAAAACCAAATTTCATAAATGATGATCCGGGGTTTTCAACTTCTTCTGGTAATTATTTCTTTTATGCTGGTAGATTAGAAAAAAATAAAGGTGTAGAATTGTTATATCAAACATTTTCTAGTCTGCAATCTGATTTAAAAATTGCTGGGTCTGGTGATTTATATCCCGATAAAGAATACCCTAATATTCTATTCTTAGGACAAGTTTCTAAAAGCAAAATATTAGATTTAATAAAAGATTCTATTGCGATTATTTACCCTACATTTTTGTATGAAAATATGCCTATGTTAATTTTAGAAGCTTTTGCGTGTGGTAAATGTGTTATTGCGACTAATATTGGTGCAGTGAGAGAAATGATTCAAGATGGCTTCAATGGATTGTTATTTAATGCAGGAGATAAAAATCATCTTACTGAAAAAATTAAATGGGTACTTGAACATCCTTCAGAAGTGAAAATTATTTGTGAAAATGCAAGATTAAGTTACGAACGATATTATTCTAGTGAATCTAATTACAATGAGTTAATGAAAGTTTATTTAAAGTGTATTAATTTAAAAAGCAATGGAAAAAATTGAAAATAAAAAAGTTTTAATTTCAAATACATTTATTTCTGATGTTAATTTAAATGAAACTATTTCAGTATTTAATAATTATATTCAAAATGGATTTAAAGTTCGTGTTTGCGTTATACCAGTAAACTGTATTGTATGGGCTAGCGAAAACGAGTATTTAAAGCAAATTTATAATTCTTCTGATGTTAGTTTATGTGATGGAGTTCCTTTATTGTGGATTGCCAAATTTTTAGGAACACCCTTAAGTGGTAGAGTAACCGGTTTAGATTTATTTCCTTTATATGTAGAAGAGTGTTACAAAAAGGGGTTCTCTTTCTTCTTATTGGGTGCAAAAGAAGGAGTGGGTGCGTATTTAAAACAGCAGTTTGAGCAAAAATATCCCGGAATTAAAATTGTAGGGGTCTATTCTCCTCCGTATGCTGATAGATTTTCGGATGAGGAGAATCAAAAAATGATCAACATGATTAATGCAGTTAAGCCTAATGTACTTTGGGTAAGTTTAACTGCACCCAAACAAGATATATGGATATATGAACATTTTGAAAAATTAGATGTAAATATAGCGATTGGCGTTGGTGGTGCTTTTGAAGTTACTGCCGGTTTAATTAAGCGTTCTCCCAGATGGATGCAAAAAGCAGGTTTGGAATGGTTTTATAGATTTTTGAAAGAACCTAAACGTTTATTTAATAGATACTTTATTGAGGCACCAAAAATTTTTAAACTTGTTTTAAAACAAAAATATTCATCCCATGATAAAAAAAACAGCCAGCACTAAAACGGCGATTTTTGTCTTTTGTCTTTTTCTATTTATTTTAAATTATGTGAACGTTTCTGCCCAAATAAATGAACCACAAACCAAAGAAGTATATAATTATTTGTATCGTATGTCTGAAAAGGGCTTGATACAATGGGATGATATTGTTTTACCTTTAGACCGACATACCATAGCTGAGTCTTTAGTAACCCTACAACACCAAGCAAATAAATTATCTGCCATTGAAAAAAAAGAATTGAATTTTTATTTAATTGAATATTACTATGATATTCATTTATTTACCTCTCAATATCTAAATGATGATAAAGTACATTTACTCCATAAAGATGAGGCAGGAAGGTTTAGATTAGTTGCTGCCGGAAATAAACAGCAGCAACTATTTCTAGACCCAATTGTAGGATATGATTATACACACTATAATAACAATCATAATTTAACCACTTATTCCGGATTTAGAATGTGGGGCATGTTAGGTAAACATGTTGGCTATACTGTTTTCTTTAGAGATGTAACTGAAAGTGGTGATTCATTAAATAATGGTAAATATTTTACACCCGATCAGGGGATTGTAAATACGAGTCGAAGCCCTAATCAATTAAATTATAGTAATCTTAATTTCAATATTGGTTATCGCTGGAAGAATGGAGTTGTAACAGTTGGTAAGGATAATTTGAATTGGGGGTATGGTGAAAGTGGGAAAATAGTACTATCCTCCAAAGCGCCTTCTTTCTTTTATTTACGCCTTCATTATTCACCTTTTAAATGGCTTGATTTTGATTATTTCAATGGTTGGCTTAATTCAGATGTAATTGATTCTAGTCGATCTTACTCAACCGGTACAACTGTTGCAGGGGGGTATAGAGAAATATTCCGTAACAAATATATTGCCAGCCATTCACTAACTTTTAAATCAGGCAAGGGCCTCAGCTTTTCAATTGGAGAGTCAATGGTATATAGTGATAAATTAGATGTAGGATATTTGATTCCTATCAATTTTTTTAAGGCTTATGATCAATATGTTAGTAGCTATAGTTTAAACGGTGGAAGTAATGGGCAAATATTTGCACAAATCAGTTCTCGAAATCAAATTAAAAACACTCATTTGTACCTTACCTTATTTATAGATGAAATTAGACTTGCTAAAATATTTGATAAAACACAAAGCCGCAATCAAATAGCCTATACTTTGGGCTTGAATAGAACCGATGTGTTATTGAAATATTTGACAATTGGAGGAGAGTATACTAGAATTAGAGGTGGTGTGTATAATAATATTATACCGGCACAAACTTATACTAATAATTCTTATTCTTTGGGTGATTGGATGGGTCAGAATGCAGATCGATTATACTTATATGTAAAATACACACCTCTTCCTAGGTTAAAAACCAGCATTTGGTATCAATATACCAGAAAGGGTGCAGATTGGACACTAGGCCAACAATATTATCAACAACCTGAACCAACATTTTTAAATAATGAATTATTTTCTAGAAGAGACATTGGGTTTAGTGCTTATTATGAAGTTATTCAAACCTTAAAACTTAATCTTAATATCATTCATAATACTATTTATTTTCCATTACAGGCAGTTGCTAATAACTCCATCAGTTTTGGCGTGTCATATGGCTTATAAAATTTTATATTGAATTAATTTTTTTGCTACATTTGCTCACCCCCTCAATTGAAAAATGTTTATTTCTAGGATATAAACGTTTAAAGTTATGCTTATGCTACAAACATTTTTAAAAAGAAGGGAAACGGCGGTTATTGCATTAAATGGTACGGTTCAAGACAATCTATCAGCACTATACGAGAAGGCAGAAGTAGTGAATAATAGTTTTAGCAAGCGTTTTTTTGATGTAATATTCACTTCTATTTTATTTATTTTCATTTTTTCTTGGTTATTTCCTATTATTATCTTGTTAATAAAAAGCACATCTAAAGGCCCTGTTTTTTTTAAGCAGCAACGCAATGGTGTAAACAATACTACTTTTACTTGTTACAAATTCAGAACCATGTTTGCCCATTGCCCCAATATAGATGAGCAGGGCAATTATTTACAGGCCAAAGCTGAAGATCCGCGGGTAACCCCGGTAGGCAAGTTGTTGCGCAAAACCAGTTTAGATGAATTACCACAATTTTATAATGTACTGATGGGGAATATGTCTATTATTGGTCCTCGGCCCCACCCTATAGAATTAAATGAAGTTTCTGAAGGTGTAATAGAAAATTATACTTTAAGGTATTTGGTAAAGCCCGGTGTTACCGGTTGGGCACAAGTTTCCGGTTATAGGGGACCTACCCAAACAGCTGATGCCATGCAGGGGAGGGTAAACCACGACATTTGGTATATACAAAATTGGAGTTTTTGGTTAGATATGAAAATTGTATTACTTACCCTTAAAACAGCATTTTGGGGAGATAAAAATGCAGTATAGTATTGCGGTCAATAGGCATACAAAAATATTTCCACCCGGCCTTTGCCGGGTTTTTTATTGCTGTTTGTTTTGCCAACCTATTAATACCAAAACCGATATAAAGGTTTGTTGTTATGGTTGCTTTGTAAAGCAGGCAGTAAAAGGGCATGGGTGGTAAGCATGGGTAAACATTACCCTGCATCAATATTCCATTTTTGAAAAAATGTTCATTGGCAAAATATAGGTATGGGTTGGGTGTCTTTAAATACAACCATTTGTGCAAATGGAGGCAATGATGGTGTTGGGGAAGCAAATCACCCAAAAGAACCATTTTTTACAGACCTGTAACTTTATTTTTTTGTCTTCGTTCTACTGAAAAAAATATAAATGGCAAAATCCTTATTACAATTATTGGTATTAATGCTGGTAGGGGCCGCTTGTTTATGGATGATGAAGCAATGGGATGCCGGAAAGGCGTGCCCACAGTGTAATATTCCGCTACATCCGGCAGTGCAGCCCACACCCGACCAATACTTTAAGGAACCGGCCAATAAGTTTAATATTGCCGCCTATTTTTAATCAACAAGGGCATAAATTTTTTTTATTTACCTGTAACTTTTTTTTTAACCACACGTTTCACTTAAAAGCAGCCTATTACTGTTTATGACTGAAAAAATGTATAACCAATGTGTAAACGAATATGCAGACAATGTATATCGGTTTATATGTAAGAATTTGCGTCATGAAGAAGACGCAAAGGACATAGTTCAGTCTGCCTTTGAAAAACTATGGGTAAATAGGGCACAGGTGCAGGCAGGAAAAGAAAAGTCGTATTTATTTACGGTAGCTTATCACCAAATGATTGACCATATACGCAAAAACAAACGGATTGATTTGCAGGAAGAATTTGGTGAAGCGGAAATGGGTAAAACAAAACAGCCCAATGCAATGGGTAATCAAAATTTAATGCAAGCATTGCAGCAGTTGAATGAATTACAAAAAAGCTTGGTGATGTTGAAAGATTATGAAGGGTATAGTTATCAAGAGATTGGAGAGATAACCGGATTAAATGAAAGTCAGGTGAAAGTATACCTGCACAGAGCCCGTATAACCCTGCGGAATTATTTAGTAAGTCCAGAAAATGTGTTATAATGATAGAAATTAACCGCAATAATATTGAATCATGGCTCATGCGCTATATAGATGGCGAATTATCGGCGGTAGAAAAGATGGCGGTAGAAAACTATTTGGTCATTAATCCTGATTTAGCAGCCGAACTTACTGCCTTGCAACAGGCTAAATTACCCGAAGAAGCAGTATTGTATCCTTTTAAATCGGCCTTACTAAAACGATTGAAAACTCAGTTTGAAGAATCGGAATTATTAGATTTTATAGATGGAGAAGCGGATAGCTTTACCACAGATGCTATTCAGGAGGCATTGTTGGATGATGCAGATTTGGCCCAACAGATAAACCTATTGCAACAAGCAAAATTACCACCTGAAACCATGGTTTTTGCGGATAAAGCTAGCTTGTATCGCCAGGAAAAAAAGCCGGTACCGGTTTTATGGACCAGAATGATGGCAGCAGCCATATTGTTAGGCCTAGGTATTTTAATGTGGCAGCTATTGCCCCGGTATACACAACAGGAAGCAGACAGCCATAACCTTGTTATGCAGCCTAAGTTACCCGCTAACCATGTACCAACTACTGTAATACCAACAGAAAAAGCACCTATGCCAATTGCAGCTGCAACAGAAAATACCCATGAATTATCGGAAAACACAGTTACATTCAGAACACTACCGGTAAAACAAACAGCCGAGTATATTGTGCAAACAAAAGAAACAATACAGCCATTGGTTATACATGACCCTATTGTGCAGACAGATAATACCGGTACCGTTAGTGCGCCACCTGTTCAGGGAACATTGCCCGCTAATAACCGCATAGATATAGCTGCTAAAACCAGCGTAAATAAAATGGAAATAGCCGATAAGGATGTTGATAAAGCCTCAGCAGCAGTAACGCCGGTTGTGTACCGATTGTTAGACATAGATGAAGAAGATAAAGAGCGTGTTTATATTAATAAAATACCCATTAATAAAAATAAAATAACTGGTATTGTACAAAAAGCAGGGGGTATTTTCCATACCCTTCGCGAACAAGAAAATGGTGTGCAAGAAAAATTAACAGCCACCGCTAAATTACGTTAATTCTTAAATTGAATGATATGAAGCAATGGATAATTGTAACAGTAGGTCTATGCCTGGCCGGAAGTGTTGCCGCACAGCGTAGTGATAGTTTAAAACTGCAAAGTGATAGTATTTGGATACATTCCGATACCCTGAAAGTAGGCAATTTTGTAATTATACAAAAAAACAACAACCCAACAGCTAATGCAGCTGTTAATCATGGACAATCTAAAAAAGCAGTGAATGTTATTACATGGAAATCTGATGAAATAAGAAATAAGAAACGCCTACAGAATGTAACCACCAACTGGGGTATATTAGATATAGGTTTTGCCAATATAAACGATAATACCAATTATACAAGTGCGCAAACTGCCGGTTATTTAACTACCATAAATGGCAATCCCGTTACCAAAAATAACTTTAACCTAAATGCTCGTAAATCATCGAATGTTAATATTTGGTTTTTTATGCAAAAACTAAATGTAACCAAACATGTGTTCAACTTAAAATATGGATTAGGATTAGAAATGTATAACCTACGATTTGATGATAATATTAGTTTTAGAAATACACCACAGCCCATGGTGTTTAACGATAGTGTAGCATTTACCAAAAACAAATTGTATGTAGGCTATTTAACGGTTCCTTTTATGGTGAACTTTAATTTAACACCATCCAAAGACAACGGATTGAGTTTTAGTGCCGGGGTAAGTGCAGGCTATTTAATTAGTAGCCGTAACAAACAAATAAGCGGTGAACGTGGAAAACAAAAATATAAGGGAGATTTTAACTTACAACCTTGGCGGGTAGCGGCCATTGGTGAACTGGGTATTGGTCCCATTCGTTTATACGGTAGTTATAGTTTAAATAATTTGTATAAAGAAAGTACCGGTCTTGATCAAATGCCCTATGCTGTTGGGGTGCGGTTTAGCAGATTTTAGTTTTTTTCTCATGTTATATGTAGTAAGATAAACACTTCTTTTCTAAGAGGTGTTTTCGTTAATAGCTATGTAAACGTGAATGTTTTTCTAAAATCGGTATGTAGTTAAGTATCGGCATATTTTTAGAAATATATTTCAGTATGAAATATTGGCGAAATCTGTATCTCATTGTTTTTTTGGCTGTTCTATCTATCAGCAGTGTTGCGTTTATTGGAACGGGGGGCAACAAGAATGATTATTATGTAATAATAAAAAAATCGGATTATAGTTTAACAGTATATAACCGAAATCATGTATGGATAGCCAAATACCCGGTAGTATTTGGAAGTAAAGACTTGGGCGATAAAATGGTGGCCGGCGATCGCAAAACACCCGAAGGTATTTTTCATATTTGTAGCAAAAAAGTACATTCAAAATGGTGTCGTTTTTTGGCATTGGATTATCCAAATGCAGAGAGTTATGCCAAGTTTAATGAACGCAAAGCCAAAGGCGTTATTTCGCCACATGCCAATATAGGTGGGGGTATTGGCATACACGGTACTTGGCCACATGAAGATTTTGCTGTAGATGGTTATCAGGCATGGACAGAAGGGTGTATTAGCACAAAGAATGAATATATAATTGAACTGTATAACCTGTTACCTGTGGGCACTACTGTAATTATTGAACCTTAGTATTGTTTGTATAAAAAATCGCTAACGGTTTGCTGCCATTTGATGGGTTCATTTTGCAGCAGACTTTGGTGATGACTAAGGGCATACACCACCATTATTTTGTTGTGCGAAGCTAAGTTTTTAAAAATGGTATTGGTTTCAGTTTGTGTAACACGTTGGTCTTGCAGGCCCCATTGTAATAATACCGGGGAATGAACGGCAGCGGCGGCATACTGCGGTCTAACATCAAAAGCCCAAAAGCCCTGTTCTATGCCACCCCAAAAAGTAAGGGCAGTAGCTAAGGGTTCTGTAGGTATATGCATGGTACGTAGTTTGCCTTCAGCAGCATTTTGAAGGGTACCAAAAGGCATTTCTAAGATAACCTTATCGGGGCTGATGGCATATTGCTGCATGGCTTGTAAAATAGTGGCAGCACCCAATGAAATACCATACAAAATAATGGGTTGTTGGGTATGTGCTTTTACATAGGTATAGGCTGCGTGCACATCTTCCGCTTCTTTATAACCAATGGTACAAACGGTTCCGGTACTATTGCCATGTGCCCTAAAATCAACCGCCAATACTTGATACCCTAGGGAATGAAATGCTTTTTCTTCCGGTATTAAAGCACTTTTATTACTGCCGTGGCCATGAAATACTATAATAGTACCTAGGGCACTGTCTTTGGGTATCCACCAGGCAGAGAGTGATTGACCATCAACAGTAGTAATTGTTATGTTTTGATGCGGAATTGTTAAAGAATCAACTACTTGGCTTTTATAAAATGGCATGCCAAACAATAATGCTTTCCATTTAGCTATACCACTGAGTGTTGTATGATTAGCAGGTTGTTCTGATAAGGGATAAAAATGCGTAAAATAATAAGCCTGCGATGCCATCATGGCATTGAACAAAAGGAACAAAGCCAATACAACATATCCGGTGCGTTTTAACCATTTAGGCATAGGCAAAGGTTTAAAATTGATACAAAACAGTTGGCCATTATACCAATACTGTATTGCCAAAATAGCGATGTAATATTTTTGGTAATGCAATACCTTTAGCAGTTTGATTATTTTCTAACAGTGCGGCAACAATTCTGGGTAACGCCAAAGCACTACCGTTTAATGAGTGTGCTAATTGTGTTTTGCCGTTTGCATCTTTAAATCGGCATTTTAAACGGTTGGTTTGAAAGCTTTCAAAGTTGCTAACACTACTTACCTCTAACCAACGTTGCTGTGCGGCACTAAATACCTCAAAGTCGTAAGTAAGGGCAGAGGTAAAGCCCATATCGCCACCACATAAGCGTAAGATACGGTAAGGTAATTCCAGCAATTGCAATAAATGCTCTACATGGTTAACCATGTTATCAAGAGTAGTATAGCTATGGTTGGGGTGCACAATTTGAATAATTTCAACTTTTTCAAATTGGTGTAAACGGTTTAATCCACGCACCTCTTTTCCAAAGCTACCGGCTTCTCTTCTAAAGCAAGGAGAATAAGCCGTCATTTTAATAGGTAGTTCCTCTTCTTTTAAAATGGTATCGCGGTAAATATTGGTTACCGGAACTTCGGCAGTAGGAATCAGATAAAAATTATCAGCAGTAGCATGATACATTTGTCCCTCTTTATCGGGCAATTGGCCGGTTCCATAGGCGCTGGCCTCATTTACCATAAAAGGAGGAATATATTCTGTATATCCGGCTGCGGTATTTTCATCCAAAAAAAATTGTACCAATGCCCTTTGCAGTTTAGCGCCTTTGCCTTTGTATAAAGGAAATCCACTACCCGTTATTTTAGCACCGGTTTCAAAATCTATTAAGTCGTATAGCTTAATTAGTTCCCAATGGGGTTGTGCATTATCCGGTAATTGTGGCATAGGCCCGCCGGTTTTTACTACTTCATTATCTTCGGCAGAACGACCTGCCGGAACTATGGCAGCAGGTAAATTGGGCAGTTGTATAATTTTTTCTTGTAATTTTTGTTCTGTTTCTGCCAAGGCAATGCTTAAAGTGGCGGCTTCCTGTTTTAATTTGCCCACATTGGCTTTCAAGGCATCTGCAGCCTCTTTTTGGCCTTGCGCCATATATTTGCCAATTTCTTTGGCAGCGGTATTGGCCTGTGCCTGAACAGCATCAAACTGTGCCTGTGTTTTACGGCGCAAATCATCTAAAGCAATAATTTCATCTACTAACTCCGGTTGTTTAAATTGTTTTAGTGCTAAACGTTCTTTTATCCAAGTGGGATTATTGCGCAATACCTGTACCTGTAACATAAATAACAATTTGTAGCAAATATAGGCGTAGAAAAAGAGATAATTCAAATACGATATGAAACTGTAATTACCTTTGCAGCATGTTTGTACAAGACGATTTACAACAACGCTGGTGGGCATTAGAAGCTAAATTGTTAGAACAGTTTGGTAAAAAGCCCGATATGGAAGCTATTTTGTTTTTAATTGGCATGCAAGAAACGGGATTTATTCGGGATAAAATATCGAAAGAACAGAAACAAGATTTAATGCATGTAGCTGTGTGTACCCTTTTAATTCCGGGTGGTTATTTTATATTAGAAGGAAAGGATGAGGATGGATGGCCGCATTTTAAACAGTTGAAAGAAATGCCTGCAATGGGACTAGCGGAACAAGAAGCTTTTTTAAAAGATTTTGTACTGCTGTATTTTGAGCAACAATACCGTACGGTTGAATAGCCATAAAAGTTAGGATATGAAATTTATTTTGAGTTGGATGGTGCTTTTGAGTTGTGTATCACTATCTTTTGCTCAAAGGCCTTTACAAGAAAAGGAACAATATGTTTTAATTTCTACCCCATATGGTAATATGGTAGCTAAATTGTACAATAGTACACCCCACCATAGAGATAATTTTGTGCAACATGTTGTAGCAGGCGCTTATGATAGTACTATTTTTCATAGGGTAATTGCCGGATTTATGATACAAGGCGGAGACCCTGCTACGAAAAATTTGGCAGATACCGCCATTATGCAGTACACTCCCACACCGCCCAATCAGCAAATATTGCCCGAAATACGCGATGACATTATACATGAAAGAGGTGCATTGGCAGCAGCAAGAGATGGAAATCCCCGAAAAGCCAGCCACGCTTACCAATTTTACATTGTTCAGGGAAAAACATATGATAGTACTGCTTTAGAAACCCAATATTTGGAAAGGGTAAAATCGGCCAATCCAAATTTTCATTATACCAAACAGCAGGCCGAACGTTATGCCAGAATAGGTGGTACCCCTTTTTTAGACCAGCAATACACTGTATTTGGGCAAGTAATCAGCGGCTTAGAGGTGATTGATAAAATTGCTGCACAACCTACCGATAAGTCTAACCGCCCATTAAAAAATATTCGAATGACCATTACTTTGTTGAATTAATGCCATAAAACCAATTTTTCTAACAATATTTGTAAAAAAATGCACTATGAATTTTCCTGCTAATCTTCGTTACACAAAAGACCATGAATGGATTTTATTAGAAGGCGATATAGCCACAGTAGGTATTACCGATTTTGCACAAAGCGAATTAGGTGATATTGTTTATGTTGATATTGCCAATAATCAAACACTACAAGCGGAAGCGGTTTTTGGAACTGTAGAAGCTGTAAAAACAGTGAGTGATTTGTTTTTGCCTGTTTCCGGAACTATTATAGAAGTAAATACAGCCCTAGAAAAACAACCCGAATTAGTCAATACAGATCCTTATGGTGCCGGTTGGATGATAAAAATGAAAGTGAATAATCCTGCTGATGTGGAGGGTTTGTTAGATGCAGCCGCCTACCAAAATTTGGTTCACTAAATCCAACACAGTTGTTTTGTCGTATATGTACTACCATCTGCATTAAACACCCAAAATAGCATTGCAAGAAGAAAAAAAATACAGTGAACCAGAATTGGTTATGTTGTTAAAACAACGGCATGAAGTAGCTTTTAGTTATTTATATGATAACTATTCAGGCGCGCTGTATAGCATTGTTCAAAATATTGTAGGAGATACCGAATTAGCTAATGATGTATTGCAAGAAGTATTTGTAAAAATTTGGAAACAAATAGCACAATATGATGATGGGAAGGGACGCTTATTTACCTGGATGTTGAATATTGCTCGCAATGCTGCTATAGACATGGTAAGAAGCAAAGGCTTTCAGAACAGTCAGCAAAACCGAGAGTTGCAAGAAAGCGTATATGAACAAGCAGGTACTACCAGTATTGCTGTAGAGCAAATTGGTTTAAGAAAAGTGGTACATAAGCTTAAATCCGAACAAAAACAGTTGGTTGAACTAGCTTATTTTGAAGGCTACACACAAGATGAAATATCGAAAATGCTGGATATACCTTTGGGTACAGTGAAAACCAGATTGAGAACTGCATTAATACAGTTAAGGCAAATGTTAAAACAATATTGAAATTGGATATACAGGCTTACATAGCAAGTGGGGTAATTGAAAGTTACGTATTAGGTTTGGCTACTGAACAAGAAGTAGCTGAACTAGAGCAGTTACGTAAACAATATCCTGAAATTAATCAGGCAATGTCTGAATTTGAGGCTTCGCTGGAAGCTCAGATTATGGCCAATGCCAAGCTTCCCCCTGCAGCTATTAAACAACAATTGCTAGATAGGTTACAAGACGATTTTAATTATGTGCCTGTAACGGCAACCCAACAACAGGCTGCAACATCAGCAAAGGTTGTAACATTGCTTTGGAATAAATATGCTGTGGCCGCAATGGTAATACTTATTGTTGCCAGTGCAGGCTTAAATATTTATTTCTTTAATAAAGTAGAACAACTACAAAATAAATATTTGTCATTGGTCAGTGAAAAAAATTCATTAGAGGCCGGTTTAAATATTTATAAAACAAAAGCATTAGATATATACAATAGTATGCAATTAATGAGCGATCCCAATATGCAAAAGGTGTCTATGCCCGGTGTAAAGGGGAAAGAAGATAATTTGGCAACAGTGTTTTGGGATAAGCAATCTAAAGAAGTATATCTGTTACCCAATCGTTTACCGCAGGCACCTGAAAATAAGCAATATCAGTTATGGGCTCTGGTAAACGGTAAGCCCATTGATGCCGGGTTACTGGGTGCTGATTGTAATGGATTGTGCAAACTAAAAACCATTCCCGATGCTCAGGCATTTGCTATTACATTAGAGAATAAAGGAGGTAGTCCTGCGCCTCATTTAGACCAACTTTATGTTTTTGGAAAAATATCCGGGTAATTGTAATTCATTGCTATTTACTTTTCATTGTATTTTCCTACAAAGCACATCTCTTGGTGTGCTTTTTTCGTATATCAACTTATGAGGATTATAATTCCTGCTGATTGCATAGCAGGGGTTTTTCAGATGGAAGGGGAGCTATTTTTATGGCTCCCTTATTTTTGTAAAAAATTATAGTGAAAAAGAATAGCCTATTTCTATTAGCAGCCATTGTTTGGTTTTTAGTAACAACCCTGCTTTTATGTTTACCGGGTAATGATTTGCCGGATATTGGTTGGATAGAAATATGGCATGTAGATAAACTAATACATATCAGTTTGTTTTTTGGTTTGGTTTTTTTTTGGGCAAATAGTATTGCAAATGAAAAGAAAAGACTTGAATGGATGTTATGGATCGTTTTAACAAGTGTGGCGTATGGAATTATTATGGAGTTTGTGCAGAAATATTTTATTCCACATCGTTCTTTTGATATAGATGATATGCTGGCTGATGCTGTAGGAAGTGTGGTAGCGTGGATATGGCAAAAAAAACGATGGTATGGGGTTATATAAAAGATTGGCCCCGATGGAAATCGGGGCCGCAACCAAAACTAACTGCTTATGAGAAAATTGACTACTTGCCTAACTTGTATTAATTACGTTTAACGTTTTAAAAAAGTTTTCAATAAATCGTTAAAGTCTTTTTTTATTACGCTAAAATAATATCCGTCATTCACATTTACAACACAAATGTCTGAATTAAAGACTGAAAGAAATGTCAATGGTTTAACAATAAAATGTTAATGATTTTAGTGACAGGATATAGCATTACCTGAAGTGTTGTTCAAATAAGGACTTAAGAAGGGTATACCAAGGTTCATTCCTCTGATAATCAATAAGATAGCCATAATCCCTAAAGCATAAGGTATTATTTTCTTAAGCTGATTTCTTGTGCGAAGGTTAACAATAAAACCAAAAAAGGATAATAAAGCCATCAATGGTAGGGTGCCCAATCCAAAAGCAATCATAAATTCCCATCCGTACATAATAGAACCTGTAGCTAATGAACCGGCAATAGCAAAATAAACCATACCACACGGTAAAAGTCCATTTAATATGCCAATTAATAATAGGTTTAATAATTTATTTGTGCGTAATAATTTGCCTAAATATGTTTGTATCCAATAAGTAAATTCATCAAACCAAGAAACATGAAAAATATGTTTGCTGAAATAGGGAATACTTACATAAAGTAAAATAATTAA
>JAGWPI010000120.1 GCA_028877005.1 Bacteroidota bacterium
GATACCAACGAAGCCATAATTAGAGCAAGAATTGAGGAGTACAATGCAAAAACAGCCGCTGTAAAAGCTTATTATGCAAAATATAATAAGGTAGTAGATGTGAAGGGAGAAGGTACAGTAGAAGAAATTTTTAACAGTTTATGCAGCGAAATTAACAAACGCTTGTCTTAACAATTGAAATTACTACCAAAACCAACTGCTAACCCGCTTGAGTATAGAATCTTAAAGCGGGTTTTTTTATGATATAGCACTCAACTAAACTAACAATCATTAGCATTGAATTCGCTCATTTCATATATTTGATGCGCATTATTGCATACCAACCCTTCATCATTTACAATGGTATTAGAAAGCTATATTTTAGGAAAATGGATAGCCGGCAGTGGCGAGGGACAACCCCTCTTCAATGCAGTTAATGGCCAATACATTGCATCAGCCAGTACAAATGGTTTTGATATGGCAGCTGTTTTGAACTATGCCAGAACTAAAGGCAATAATGCCTTACGTAAAATGACATTTCAGGAAAGAGGCCTGTTATTAAAAGCCATTGCCCTACATCTACAACAACATTTACCTGAATTATATGCATTAAGTTATCAAACAGGTGCAACTAAAGCCGATAGTTGGGTTGATATTGAAGGTGGAATTGGCAACTTATTTTCCTATGCATCACTAAGAAGAAAGTTACCCGATTTACCTTATTGGCCTGAAGGGGAAGCACATATGCTTGGTAAAGCAAAAACATTCATGGGGCATCATATACTTTTACCAAAAGAGGGGGCGGCCATTCATATTAATGCCTACAATTTTCCGGTTTGGGGCATGTTAGAGAAAATTGCTGTGAATATATTAGCAGGCGTTCCTGCTATTGTAAAACCTGCCACCGTAGGTTGTTATTTAACGCAGGCAGTGGTAAAAAAAATTGTAGCATCGGGAATTTTACCAATTGGGGCTCTTCAATTGTTGTGTGGCAGTACAGGTAATTTACTAGATGAAGTAAATGCGCAAGATACCATCACTTTTACCGGAAGCGCCCATACCGGCTTAAAACTAAAAACAACACCTGCTATTCTACAAAATAACGTTTCTTTTACCATGGAAGCCGACTCTTTAAACGCGATAGTTTTAGCAGAAGATGTAGCACCCGGAATGCCGGAATGGGATTTATTTATAAAAGAAGTTAGAAAAGAAATGACACTTAAATGTGGACAAAGGTGCACAGGGGTTCGCCGCATTTTAGTTCCGGAAAACAAAATTGAATCGGTGCAGAAAGACCTTAGTGAAGCACTTGCACAAACTGTTATAGGTAATCCCTTACACGAAAAAGTAAGAATGGGTAGTTTAGCAGGGCAAGCCCAAAGACAAGAGGTATTACAACAAGTACAAATATTACTAAAAAATAATGAATTGGTATATGGCAATATTGATAGTGTAGAGGTATTAGATGCTGATGCACAAGCAGGTGCATTTCTTAGTCCGTTGCTGCTAAGAAACAATCATCCATTACATAGCACTGAAGTACACCACATAGAAGCATTTGGTCCTGTTTCAACCTTAATGCCCTATCGCAATTTAGATGAAGCCATTGTTATTACTAAATTAGGTAAAGGATCATTGGTATCAACCATTGTTACCGCCTCAGCTACAACAGCCCGAGATTATGTGTTAGGAGCCGGTACCTATCATGGCAGAATATTAATACTAAACCAAGAATGTGCCAAAGAAAACACAGGACACGGTTCTCCATTACCCATGTTGGTACATGGTGGTCCGGGTCGCGCAGGCGGTGGTGAAGAAATGGGTGGCCTTAGGGGTATTCAACATTATATGCAACGTGTAGCATTACAGGGCTCGCCCAATATGCTTACTGTGGTATTACAACAGTATCAACAAGGCGCAAGTGGCATACCCGCTTCAATACATCCATTCAAAAAGCATTTTGAAGCCTTAATTATTGGCGAACAAATAATTACCCCTTCTATTACTATTACACCTGAATTAATAAATGCTTTCGCCGATCTATCAGGTGATCATTTTTATGCGCACTTACAAAATACCGACTTTGAGGGTACTATGTTTACCCATCAGGTTGCACATGGATATTTAATTCTGAGCCTTTCTGCAGGTTTATTTGTAGATAGTTATGAAAAAAATCCTGTTTTATTGAATTATGGGATTGATGAATTAAGATTTACAAAGCCTGTATATCCGGGTATGTCCATTCATGTACAGTTTACTTGTAAAGAAAAAATAAGTCAGGAACGTAAGGAGCCAACTGATATTGCCAGAGGTATTGTAAAATGGTTGGTAGAGATGATTGATGAAACCAATGAATTAGTAGGCATTGCCACAATTTTAACGATGGTAAAAAAGCAACAACAATAAAATAATTATATATGAATAATGAGCAAGGATATGTAAATGTACAAAGAAGTCATGGCATCAGTACCATTGAATTTTTTCATCCGCAAAGCAATTCATTACCGGGAAAAATACTACATCAACTGGCAGAAGCAATTCACCATGAGGGGATTAATGCTGATGTAAAAGTTGTAATACTACGTTCAGCCGGTCAAAAAGCCTTTTGTGCCGGTGCCTCTTTTGAAGAATTGGTAGCCATAAAAACAGCAACAGAAGGGGAAGCTTTTTTTAGTGGTTTTGCACATGTAATTAATGCAATGCGTAAAGTGCCTCAAATAATTATTGCAAGAATTCATGGCAAATGCGTTGGTGGAGGCGTTGGTTTAGCAGCGGCAGCAGATTATGCCATTGCAACAACCGGAGCCGATGTTAAATTAAGTGAATTGGCTGTTGGAATTGGCCCTTTTGTAGTTGGACCGGCTGTTGAAAGAAAAATTGGTGTATCTGCATTTTCGCAATTGGCCATTGATGCAGCCAACTGGAGACCTGCTGAGTGGGCCAAACAAAAAGGTTTATATGCTGAACTACATGCTGAAACAGAAGGAATGGATGAAAGTATTCATCGATTAGCCATCTTTTTATCGCACAGCAGTTTAGAAGCTATGAAGGAATTAAAACGTGTTTTTTGGGAAGGAACTGAGCATTGGGACGAGCTTTTACGCAAAAGGGCTGCCGTTAGTGGCAAATTAGTGTTAAGTGAACAAACAAAACATTTTATTCAGCAATTTAAAAATAAAAGTAGATAATAATCCTTATTGTAAAATACCTGCAGCCCATTCTGTTTGAAATTTAGATATAACTAACTTGGTTTGTAAATCAATTTGCTTTTGCTTGGTTTCCAACAGTTTTGTTTCTCGGGCATTCACCAAAAAAATTGAACTCTCTCCATTATTAAATTTGAGTAATTCATTCCTCAATAATATCTCATAGCTATTCATTAATTGCGTAATTTGCTGTAATTGGTCAGTATATATTTTATTTTGATTAAAATATATACTGACTTTATTTTGTAATTGCCATTTTTTGGTTGCAAGATTCAAATTCAATTGTTCAATTTTTATTTTGGTTTGCTGATAATCGCCCCGAGCAGTTCGCAAAAAAAGAGGTACTTTAAATGATATACCCATTTTATAGTTGTTCTCTAAAAAAGCAAAATCATTCACTTTGTATAAAGCATTGTATCCCTTATTTAACAAATTGGCCTTTAGTTGCAAACTAGGTAAAAAGTTTTGCCATTTTAATTTTCTTTCTACTTCTAAACCTGCTAATTTGTAATTATAAGTTTTTATTTCTGGGTGTTGATTTTCGGCAAGTGCTAATAATTCATTTAATTGTAAGGGTATTGAATAATCAACCAAAGCATTTGTATCAGGTATATAGTGTTCAGGTAATAAATATGGCATCCCATTTTCATCCCACAAAAAATCAGTTAGCTCAAAAGCAGCCTTATTAAGTTTAGCAGTTGATTCATTTAACGCTATAGTATAACTCATTTTTTGGGCATGCACTTCAATGGTATCTGCTACAGATTTATCACCTTGTTGGTAGGCAATTATGGTAAGACGTAAACGGTTATTGGCAATTTGTAAAAATTGTTCATACAATTTTTTTTGAGCATAAGCTGCATACCATTGCCAATAATAGGTAATAGCACTTAGTAGTAAATCATTAATAGCTGCATTGCGTTGCTGTACAGATTGATTGGCCAAAATTTTTGCTTGCTGAATTGCTGCTCTTCGTTTATCAATAAGTAATCCTTTTAAAACAGAAAGTTCTGCACCAACATAACTTGTTTGCCCGGTGGTTACTTCGCGGGTAATATAATTGCCGCCATTATCTTCCAAACCTGCTTTAATATCTAAAGGCAAAGGCAATGGAATTTTTAATTCCGCATTATTATAATAAAAATAGTTAGTGTTATTAAAAGTTTTTTGTGCATTATTATATTCTAAAGTAGGATCGAATATCCCTTTAGCAGATAGAATTTGAGCATCGGCATTTTGAATAGACAGTTCAGCCATTTTAGCTATTGGATGATTTTTTTTTACATTATCCAAAAACACATTTAAAGTAAAAATAGTATCTTTTTGCGCATGAACAGTGGTAGCAAAACAACTACCAAAAAAATATATAAAAATAAAATACTTCATCATCAGTACTATCAATTTACAATGATTAAATTTATTTATACTTTTCAGCATCTGGTTTAATATCTGCTTGATAATACTCAGGAGGAAATCCATTGATAGTTCGCCACAATTCATAATACACAGGTACATTTTTTAATAGTGCTATACATTTAACACCACCGCCTAATTTTAGTTGTTTAGGCCATTTTTTATGAGTAGTATCCGGGGCAATTAATACCCTATAATTACCTGCTGTATTTACGTTATTTTCTATTGCAGACACTTTGCCTACAAAAGTACCATAAGAAGATTGTGGCCATCCGCTAAATACAATAGCAGGAAAACCATCAAATATTAATGCAACCTCTTGTCCTTTTGAAACAAGTGGTATATCATTCGGAGTAACAAACATTTCAACAGCATAATTTTGCATGTCGGGTACAATTTCTACAATCATCTCACCTTCCTTCACTATTTCATCTAAACCCGCTTTTTTAGCTTTGGTAATTTGGCCAGATTGTGGTGCGGTTATGTAATACAATTGATTTCTTATATCATAATTAGCATAAATATTTTGCAATTTACTTACATCGGCACGTGTAGATGCTACCTGTGATAAAGCACTAAATTTTTCTCCATCAGCTTTAGCAATTTTATCTGTATAATCTTGAAGAGCGCTATTTTTCTCAATCTGCAAATTCAATAACTCTTGTTTATCTTGTAAGAATTTATTTTCTGCACTTGTTTTTTTTGCCGCGGCGGTTTGAAAGTTTGCTTTTCTTTTTTCAAATTCAGTTAATGCTATTACGCCACTATCTAACATTACTTTTGCAGCATCAATTTGTCGTTTATAAATATTAAGATCATTTAACGCAGCTAAAACATCCATACTATCACTAATAATTTTTAATTGTTGTTGCGCTAATTTATTATCAAATGAAGCTAGCTTTAACTGCAACCCTTCTGTTAAAGCAGACACTTGCTTAGTTGCAGTTGCCGCTTTTTCTTCATAAGCAGTAATGCTTTGTAATTTTGCTTGTATTTGCTCATCTGTTCTAAGTAAAAGTTTGGGATCAAAGTATTCCGATTTCACTTCACCCAACTGCAATAAAGTATCTCCTTTATGTACCATATCGCCTTCCTTCACATACCATTTTACAATTTTTCCCGATAATATCGTATTTACTTGCTGTGGCCTTGCCTCTTGCCGAAGCGTTGTTACCTTTCCTTTAGTTCTTATATTTTGCGTCCAAGGTAAAAATAAGACCACTATACAAAAAACTAAAATACCAAGTACCCACTTTTTTATATATTTTTTTTTATGAATTTTATAAATAGCACCAAGACTTTTAAGCGGGTGTTGCGAAAATTCCTTATCAATATCAATATTTAAATAGGTAAATTTTTCTGTTTTCATTTTTCCTCCATTATAACAATTTCACCATTTTGTAATTGAATAAATATATCAAAAAAAGATTTTCCCATTGGTGCTTCAGTAGTGATAATAATAGTAGTATGTTGTTTTTTACTGCTTAAAAATTTTAGCAGCTTCTCTATTTCTTCATCAGATTTGTGAGCACATGGCTCTTCTAACAACAATAATCGGGCGTTACCGATTAAAGCACGCATTAATAAAATATCTTTTTTTACTTTTTGAGATAGTCTTTTCCCAATAGGATCAATAGGTGTATATAATCCCAACGGTAGTTCACTTATATATGTATAGAATCCTATTTGTTTTGCCAATGATAATACATCTTGCGCATTAATAGTAGCATCATTCATAGTAATATTCTCCAGTAATGTGCCTTTAAATACATCTTGCCGGCTAAATAAAATACCTGTTTTTGAGCGCAGATCAGCTAATTGATAATTGTTAATTGGCATTCCGTCTATTAGAATATTACCTGTGTAATGTTGAAATGCACCGGTTAATAAGCGAAGAAAAGAGGATTTACCTGAGCCGGATTCGCCACACAATTGCACCAAAGCTCCGGCTGGAATATTTACCTCTATCTGTTTCAATGCTAATTTACCATCGGGGTAAGTAAAATTTACTTGATGCATAGCTATTTGCATACCCGCTTGACTATTGGGAATTAATAAAGACCCTTCTCGTTCTATGGGAGCATGTACAACTTTACTTAATTTTTCAACAGCTGTTAGTGTATCATAAACTTTATCTAAAGATTGAATTAATTTTTCAATTGAATTAATAATTAAAATAATTACTATATCAGATGCAATGAACTGACCAATATTAATCTGTTGATTTATTAATAATACGGAACCCACAATTAGCATGGTAGCTACTATGATAATTTTAAAAGAAATGAAACTCCAATATTGCATTACCAAAATTCTAAAATGTTGGGTTCTGGCAATCAAATAACCATTTATATCTTCATCGGCCTTTTTAATATGGATATTACCTGATCTTGCATATTTAAATGTTTTAATTTCAGCTGCCATTTCCTGAAACCAAGCAGCAATACTATATTTATAATCACTGGCTTTTAAGCTGGTTTCAAAACCACGTGGCGAAGTATATTTAATAATTACGGTTAGTACAATAACTAACAATGCACCAAAGGCAATAAATACGGGATGGTAAAATGATAGTAAAACCAATCCAAAAAATATCTGAATAATAGCAGTTGGAATATCCAATAAAATTTTCTCAATACTTTTAATTAATGAAGTACTATCAAAAAATCGATTTACCAATTCGGGTAAGTGATAATTATCTAACTGCTCTACATCTAATTTTGGAATTCTATCAGCAAATTCCAATGCATAACGCACAAAAATTTTCTGTTCAATTTTTTCAATAATTTCCATTTGCCGTATCTGTAATAATCCGCTTACAAATACACCAACCAATACAATGAAAATAAGTAGCACAATTGAAACAGAAATACTGTTTGCCTGAACAAAACTAATTATGTATTGAATGCCTAATGGAAGCGACAATGAAATTAACCCCCCTAAAACTGCAAAGAAATAAATAGCAGAAATATCTTTTCGATCGAATTTTAATAATTCAAAAAATTTTGTAATAGCTTTAAAAATAGAAATATTTGTATTATTTACCATGTTGCTTATTTAATTTACAAATCATCATATTCATATAGTGGGTCAATATGTGTTCCGGATACCATTTCAAAAACAGGATGAATAATGCCATCTTCTAACCCGTACACCCATCCATGTAAATGAGGTTTGTTTTCATATTTCCATGCTTTTTGTATGATAGATGTTTTGGCTAAATTCATTACTTGCTCTCTTACATTTAATTCAGTTAAACGCTCTGCTCTGGCTTCTTCATCTGCAATAGCATCTAATTCTTCTCTATGAAACCGGTATACATCTTTAATATTTCGTAACCATTTATTAATAATACCTAGGCTATGATTGGTCATTGCTGCTTTAACGCCTCCACACCCATAATGTCCACACACAATAATGTGATTTACTTTTAATTGATTAACTGCATATTCTAAAACACTTAATAAATTTAAATCGGTATGTAC
>JAGWPI010000121.1 GCA_028877005.1 Bacteroidota bacterium
CCCCAAAATTTAACACAAACGAATTACTGTTAAATGGTTTATTTGGAGGTGATGTAGATGTATTATTAAACTGAAAAGTTAATGATTGGCAACCTCCAATTTTAGAAGCATTTAACCCCAAGGTGGCAGCATCACTTCGTACTCTTATAGTTACATAAGAGGTATCATTAACATTACAACTATTTGGGTCTGTTGAAACTAACATTACTTTGTAAAATCCTGTATTTTGATATATGTGGGAAGTTTTTGGTGTAGTGGTTGAGATGGGTGTAGAACCATCATTAAAATCCCATAAGTAGGTTTTACCTTGTGCTACCGTATCGGAAAAATCAACTGTTAATGGCACACACCCAGAAGTATCGCGTGGAATTCCGTTGGCAGCCGCTTGTATTCCTGAAGAAATGCCTGCCAAATTAAAAGCAATTTTCAATGCCATCATATTACAATCAGGACCATTATTAGTGGTAGAGAACACATAAGGGGGGCTACCGGTTAATATTGGATTAGCAGGCGGAGAACCTTCTTTACACGAACAAATAGTTTGGTATATAATGCCATTTTTATCGAACCTACTGGTACCACCATCTACATGATCTCCTAATGCACCATTCTGGCCAAAATAACTGCCAAACAATTGGCTTTGTGCATTTTTTTCCAAAACAAAGAAATAAAAGTCTGCACCATCGGTTGTATTTTGTAGATAATTCGGGGTAGACATATTTCTAACGCCACTATTTAGATAACCATCTTCTACATCAATACCTCCACCCCACCCCGATACATATACATTCTCACATCTATCTACTAAAAAAGCAGTGGGGGATAAATTGGGTTGTGTACTACCAGGTGCTCCAAATGTGGCAGAATAAACAAAATCTGATAAATCGGGTTTTAGTTTACAAATGAATTGTTTACCATCGGTTTGTCCTTGTGTTTGATTGAATGGAGAATTAACCACTTGCCACTTTCCATTGGTGGTACCCATAATGTAGGGAAAACCAAACTTATCGAACTGTACACCAAATAACATATCTGCACCACTAGTGCCAAAATAACTGCTACTAATTAATTGTGACCCATCATTACTGATAATAGATACGAACCCATCACAAATTCCGCCTTGATAAGATGGGAATTTAACATTAGCACCTACACCTGGAAAGTTAGCACTTGCTGTACCACCCGCAACATAAATGTTGTTATTAATGGGATTAATAGATAGCACAAAGGCAGCATCGTTATCATTCCCTCCTAAATATGAACTAAATAGTACAGAACTTAAATCTGGAGTTGCTTTAATTACAACAGCATCTTGAAAAAAGTTACTGCTATTTACCCCACCATTATTTTTTTGAAATGCATTAGCAGAAACAGGAAAGTTAGTAGATTGTGTACAACCGGCTAAATAAATATTACCGGCACCATCAATAATTACTTCACTTCTAGCATCATCTCCATAATTTAATCGGGTGCTAACATAACCAGATGCACCAGTGTATTTACCCCTAATATTCACGCCATCATCTGCACTACCCCCAATTACCAATGAACCCACAATGCCGGTGCCGTTTGCATTTAATTTCGTAATAAAAATATCAAAACCACCCCCGGTACCAACTTTATTGGTGGCAGGAAAATTGGCAGAACTAGTTCTTCCGGCAATAATTAAATTACCCGAATTATCAGTAATTAAACTGTGAGGTTGCTCATTACCATTACCACCTAAATATGTAGCATAAACACGGTTACGACCGGTTGCATCTAGTTTCATGATGGCCACATCATAAGGTGAAAGTTGCCCCTCTGTTACCCCACCCTGAAAAGTGGTTTGAAATGCCCCATTACTAACGGGAAAGCTTTGATTATTGCCCGAGAAAACAATACCACCTGCATAAAAATTTCCGGAGTTATCATAGGTAGCAGTATAACCCCAGTTTTCTGCAGTGCTACCAGAAAAACTGGAAAAAACAAATTGAGGATCGATAACTAAAGTTGTAGTTGGATCTGTTTTTTGAACATTAAATTTTATAATATTTCCTTTTATACTGTATGCACAGGGCACAATTTGTTTGCCGGAAATATCTACAACATAACTATATGGTTTTACTTCTTTTAAATTTTGAACAGAGGTTTGAATTATTAGTTCGCCATTTTTTTGCTTCAATCCATCTACACCGTCATAATATAGTGCAATATTATTAACATTACCCCCAGGGTTAACAATGATATCATATTTTAGAGCACCATTGGTAGTATAATATCTTACATCAATATTGGGATATATATTTTTACAAGTAATAGCTTGAAATACTTTGCAGTTTTGCCCCCATTTAGAAGGATTGTTTCCAATTAAATAATTGGTGGTAGTAGCCAAAGGTTTATCAGGAATAATAACAGGATTGGGATTAGCATTTAAAAATTTAACTTGGTAAACATGCCCCCGAAGTGTTTTTTTTTCATTATCAGTAATGGCTTCGGATGGTGCAATAGCTGTTGATACTTGCCCACTAGCATTAATTTGTTGAAGATATTTTATAGCAGGTTTTGAAAATTTTTGATGGGGCGATAAGGTAGCATAATCAGCTGGGCTATACAATAACATTCTGAAGCCACCATCTTTTTGGATGGCAAATGCACCAATAGTAAGATTACCTCTATAAGCAATATCACTATTCCATTGACCTTTATTTTCAATAAATTGCAAATTAGCTTGCGACTTACCATACTGCAGTAAACCGATTGTACAAAAAGTAAAAAGTATATACCTTAATCCATTCATACATCATTGTTTTACTGCTAAAAGCTACCTTATTTTATTACAATAGTAAGTTACAAAATCTTTACCAGAATGTTAAATAACAACCAATCTTTGTAATAGTTTATTTAGGATATTTTACCCCATCCTGTTTTTCTTTTATCAGACTGAAGAAATAAACGCAAACAACTATTTTCTGATGATTCTAATGCAAAATCATTAACAACTACCTCTTCTGCTTCTGTTCTGGCTTCTTCTAGCATTTGTTTGTCATTTACAATACTGGCTAATTTAAAATTAACTGCACCGCTTTGCCGTGTGCCTTCAATTTCACCCGGGCCCCGTAATTCCAAATCTTTTTCGGCAATCACAAACCCATCATTGGTGGCACACATTACCTTGATACGTTCTTTGGCTTCAGCGCTTATTTTACTACCTGTTAAAAGGATGCAAAAACTTTGCTCAGATCCTCTTCCTACCCTTCCCCGCAGTTGGTGCAACTGAGATAATCCAAATTTTTCTGAACTTTCTATTACCATAACAGAAGCATTTGGCACATTAACACCAACTTCAATTACAGTAGTACTTACCATTATTTGTGCATCGCCTTTTACAAAACGTTGCATATTCCATTCTTTTTGATCAGAAGGTTGTTTACCGTGTACCATGCTAATATTGTATTTTGGTTCCGGGAAAAAACTTTTCACTTGTTCATAGCCCTGCATTAAATCTTCATAACTTAATTTTTCGCTTTCTTCAATTAATGGATAAATAAAATAAGCTTGTCTACCTTTTTCTATTTCTGATTTTACAAAGTCCATTACCATAGCTCTGGCCATTTCATTTCTGTGTACAGTTTTAACAGGTTGTCTGCCCGGTGGAAGTTCGTCCATAATACTATAATCTAAATCACCATAGGCTGTCATTGCCAAAGTTCTGGGAATGGGAGTAGCTGTCATTACTAGAATATGAGGAGGCATAACTGCTTTTTTCCAAAGTTTGGCTCTTTGTTCAACCCCAAAACGATGTTGTTCATCAATTATAGCTAATCCTAAATTTTTAAACTCTACCACATCTTCTATAATTGCATGA
>JAGWPI010000122.1 GCA_028877005.1 Bacteroidota bacterium
CGTCTGTAGATGCTATTACTTCATGCGGATCATTCCCTACCGGAATTTTTGCTATTACCTTAAAGGTAACAGGGTTAACCATTGATAAGGTATGATTGGCTTTTGAAAGGGCTAGTAAAATATTGTTTTGGCCAACCTGCGCATTTACTTGGTTTGAAGTAAAGTAGCATAAATTAAATAATACAATACATATTATTTGAAAAATATAACTAATCGTTTGTTTCATACAATAAGATTAAAATTAGAAGAATACCTTTTTAAAAAATGAAATAAACAACAAATGAACAGCATAATAAAAATAGCAATCAATCCTTATTTTAAATAACTACTTTTTTTAAAGTCTACTTTTAATACTACCCCAACTTGAATACCTATACCATCACTTACTGCTTGATCAATTTTACCAATCATGTTAAAGACACCAATTTCAGGCATAATACCAATAACTGAATTTATATCAGTAGACAAGCCAATGCTTCCACCCAATACATTAACATAATTATTATCCTTGCCTCCTTTTGCCGAGGGAATGATAGTTTGTAATACTCTTCCATTAATTGTAATAGCATTATTTCTATTTATTTGGCGCGTTACACTTAATGCCAGACCCTCTGACCATGCAGATTTATTTGCATCTAAAATTTTTAAATAAGCATATCCCCCACCCGCAATTAATGCCACTTGATATGGTGCTGTAATGTTGGTTAATCGAAATTTTGCATCAAATGCACTGCTAAGAGTTGGGCCAACAGATGACCATGGCAGAGGTAAAGTACAAAGTCTATATCCTATATCAATATTTTTGGAAATGCCTAAACGAAGCCCGGCATGCGCTAAAAAAGGCGTAAAATTGGTGGTTGCCGGATTTTTCATAAATGTTAATTGACTACCTGTACCACTTATGAAAACAAAATCATTAGGTTGCACTGTTTTAGCCGTTCCAAAATTTAAAAGCCATTGTGCATATAATAATTGTATGTGAAATATACATATACTAAATATTATTATTTTTTTAACCATTATTGCATAATTTATGGTATAGTAAAGTTAAATACCCCCATAAACAGAAATGATTAAAAAAACCTTATAAAAAAATATAATAAAAAAAGTTACATATAAAATAATGGATTTATTCTAATTGATTATGCAAACACAATCAATAAATTTTATACTATCTTTTCGCTTGGCTCATAGCAAAATTTATTCCTTCGCCGGTGTAATAATAATATTTCTAAATTCAATGGGGCCGTGATCGCCTTGAAAATAAATAGGACCCGGGTTTTCTTCCTTACTATCTAATGCCCCACCAGTTATACCCGGTATCTCGCGGTTACAAATTACTTTAACCCCATTGGCAATTACTGTAACCATTCTTCCCACCAACGTAATATCATACGACTGCCATTCGCCCGGCGATTTAGCCACCATTTCACTAGGCGCAATAAAGCCATAAATAGCGCTAAATAAACCTACCGCAGGCTCTTTGCCTTTACTGTCTATAATTTGCACTTCATAGCGTCCACGTAAATACACGCCGCTATTACTTTCTGCAGGATAACGAAATTCTACATGCAATTTAAAATCGTTAAATACTTGATCGCTTACCAAATTAGCGCCAGAGTGCGGACTTTTTAGAACGCCATTTTCAACTACCCATTGGTTTTTACCCATAGCATGCCAGCCATTTAAGTTTTTACCATTAAATAAACGAATGGGTTCACCCCAAACTATCGGTTTATTTCGGTGCAGGCTCGGCGCTCTATGGGCAGTCCAAGTAAAATGTGTTCCTTCACTACTAATACCTGTACCTACCAAACTATCGCCTTGTAAAGTGCCTTCTATAGACAAATATTTATCTGATTGCTCCCATTGTGGGGGAATAGCAAAATGCATGTTATTATTTTCAAAAAACACTTCTGATATGGGCCTTGCACTTCCGCCCGGACCCACAAATTGTCCAACCAAGGTTTTTAATCCCGAATGATAAACCCCCAGCCAAGAAGGCATTACCTTACCATCCATTTGTAATATCATATCCCACCTACCCTCTAATGGAGAACCTTCGGGTGGCATAACTACTTGGGCATGCATCACTATTTGCATAAAAAATAATAAGAAGGTTAGAATGGAGCATTTTTTCATACGTGTTAGTTGGTTAATGAGGTTAGTAATACAATAGCCAATGGCCTAAATAGCATATGGCCGCAAGCAGCAATGAAATTAAAGTTTTTAAAGCAGCTGACCAAGAAAAAGTGAAAGAAGGATGCCTAAACTTTACCAACTGAAAACAAGCAATTTTTTATAGTTGTTATCCGGTTATTTTTTGGGAAAAAAAACAAAACACAAACCCCGTCTCTGCCAATTCGGCGCAAATAAAGGCATAAACCGCTTACTGACCTACTTCGAGATTGGTTCGAGACAGATTCGACTCAACAGCGTTGAAAACCGAATTTGTATCGAATTAATATTGAAGATGTATACTGTCATTTTTACAGATATTCTAGTTAACCCAACAAATTCAATCATTCCCTTTGCCCTATGCTATACAGCAAGCCTTTAACAGCCCAATGGTGTAAAAAAATATTGATATACCAAAAATGTTTATGATAGTTTTTACATCTTTCCCTTTACTTTGCAGCCAATAAAAAAGGAAGTATGGAATATAGAAAATTAATAGCAATTTCGGGTATGAGTGGTTTGTTTGAACTGGTAGGCAGTAAAACAGATGGCGCTATTGTTCGCTCGTTAGAAGACAATACCACTAAATTTGTAAGTAGTAGACAGCATAATTTTTCGCACATAGAAAGTATTGAAATTTTTACCATCCGCGAAAATGTAAATTTAGTAGAGGTATTTAAGGCAATGGATGCCAGTACAGAAGTAATACCCTCAGAAAAAGACCCCAAGGCTATCCTCAACTATTTTAAAAAAGTATATCCTGAAATGGATTTTGACCGGGTATATGCTAGTGATATGAAAAAAATGGTGCGTTGGTTTGGTATCATCAAACAAAATGATATTGCCATAGAATTACCAAATCTATCCGATTCAGAAGAAG
>JAGWPI010000123.1 GCA_028877005.1 Bacteroidota bacterium
CCGAATGAATTTGAAATCACCGTCAGGCATGGATCCGGTTCCAATTTTAATGTCTTGTTTTTCAACAATTTTGTAGCCCGATGTTGTAAATAACGTGTCACCTACAAGTTTCGGTAAAGTACTGTACTTGTTTTGCGAATAAGATTTTACAAACAGAAATAATGTCGCAATAACTAAAAATGTTTTTTTCATATTGTAGTTTGTTTTTTTGAAGTATTAGGGTCTGTCCACCATGACAGCCAACTCATAAATATACAAAGTTTTTTAAATGGTTGCCTTTGTGTTAAAAAATATTTTTTTGCTCATTATCAATGCGTTATAACAGTTTTTCGAAATACATATGCGTTTTTACACGCTTTCGTAAAGCCAACTATTTTACATAAATAAAAAATACTATACCTACTAACAGAATCCGTATGTATGGTTTCCGCTCTACTGCGCATGGGTAAGTACTTTACCATGTTTTCTTTGCTGTTTTACTGCTTTTTTTTACCTACTGCCATTTTACTATCGATCTGTTGCAAAGCGGTTATGGCTTCGCCACCCTCACTCCCAAGTTGTTTTCCCATTCGCAAAGCAATTGTTAATGATGCAATATGTAAAAACTAAAATAGTATTTAATTTTTATTTAAAAAAACGTATTTCTACGTATTGGTATTGCTGTTTTTATTTATATATTAAGCATGTAGTCGGGCTTCTCCACTTAACTGTTGGGGGTTATTGCTGAAGTGGTCTTATTAAATAAATTGGATTGGCTTTAATTACTTCTTGGCATTGGGCTATGCTACTTTATGTACTGATTGCTGATAATCAGTACATCTTCTATTTATATACTATAATTGCATCCTTTACAACCAATAACAACTACCAACCTGCTTCGATACTGCTTCGAGACATGTTCGATATAGTTTTGGCAAATGCCGAAAAATACTGGTATTTGCCTCCAATTTGTCGAACACCTGTCGAACAAAATGGCTATCATACCCATAAAATGGACATTTTTTATCCAAAACCTTAATTTTTACCTAAAATGCCTGCCAATCATCCATTATTTTTTTCAATACATAGCGCTCCTGCTTATCTTAGATGTTCTTTTTTTAACATACCCATTCATTAATCACATTAAAATTATGCACATGAAGAAATGGATTTCTTTTTTTGCATTGCTGGCTATCCTAAATGGCTCGCATGCGCAAACAACGGGCAATTACAACCAACACGAGGCTTTTGCTCCTATGTTTTATCCCGCCTTTGGCGATAAAGTAAGGGCCGCCGATGGTACCCCCGGCCCTGAATACTGGCAAAACCGCGCCGATTATACAATTAATGCTAGCTTAGATACCAATATGCAAAGTATTAAAGGTGCAGTACTTATTACGTATACCAATAATAGTCCGCAAAACCTTTCTTTTCTCTGGTTGCAATTAGATCAAAATATCTATAACCAATCTTCAAGGGGTGTTGCTACTACCGCGGTTTCCGGTGGTCGTTGGGCTAATCGGAATAATTTTAATGGGGGTTATAATATTGAATCGGTAGAGGTAGTGGTAGATGGTAAATCTGAAAAAGCCAATTACTTAATTAACGATACCCGCATGCAAATTAAATTGGCTAAACTTTTAAAAGCGCAGGGCGGAAAAATGCAAATTAAAATTAATTACAGTTTTAAAATTCCGGAATATGGTACCGACCGTTTGGGTAGACTGGATACCAAAAATGGTTGGATTTATGAAATTGCACAATGGTATCCACGCATGTGTGTATATGATAATGTGTATGGTTGGAATACCTTGCCTTACTTGGGACAAGGTGAATTTTATTTGGAATATGGTAATATTGAATACAATGTTACCGTGCCGGGTAATTTAATTGTGGGGGGCTCCGGTGAACTGATGAACCCACAAGAAGTATTAACAGCTACCGAATTAAAACGCTGGAAAGAGGCATCGCAAAGCGATAAAACCGTTATGCTGCGCACCGCTGCCGAAGTAACCAACCCCGCCAGCCGTCCGTTTAATAAAATGCTTACCTGGAAGTTTAAATGCCTTAATACCCGCGATGTGGCTTGGGCCGCCTCTCGTGCTTTTATTTGGGATGCAGCGCGTATTAACTTACCCAGTGGTAAAAAATCATTGGCTATGAGTGTATATCCGGTTGAAAGCAATGGTGATAGCAGTTGGAAACGCTCTACCGAATTTGTAAAAGGAGCTATTGAATATTATTCTAAATATTTATACGAGTTTACTTACCCTTCTGCTACTAACGTAGCCGGTATTGTGGGTGGTATGGAATATCCGGGCATTGTATTTTGCAGCTACCGTGCTAGTGGCCCCAGTTTATGGAATGTTACCTCACACGAATTTGGCCATAATTGGTTCCCCATGATTGTGGGTAGTAATGAACGCAAGTTTCCCTGGATGGATGAGGGCTTTAATACCTTTATCAATACCATGGCCGATACCCATTTTAATAAAGGCGAATTTGTGAACCACCGTATGGATAATCGCCATATGGCGGCTCGTTATGTGTTTAGAGATAGCACCGAAAGTATTTTTACTATTCCCGATGTTATTCAACCCCAAAACCTGGGTATTTATGCCTACTATAAACCGGGTATGGGCTTGGAATTGCTACGCGAAGAAATTTTAGGCCCCGGCCGTTTTGATAGCGCATTTAGTTATTATGTGCACCAATGGGCATTTAAACACCCAACACCTTGGGACTTTTTCCATTGTATAGAAAACTATACCGGGGAAACATTAGATTGGTTTTGGCGGGGATGGTTTATGTATAATTGGAAGATTGACCAAGCAGTAAAAGGTGTGGCTTATAACGATAATAACCCTGCCGATGGAAGTTTAATCACTATCGAAAACTTAGGCCAATTGCCAATGCCTGTTACAGTGGCTATTACAGAAGCCGATGGTAAAACCGGTATTGTACATTTGCCTGTTGAAATTTGGCAACATGGGGCTACTTGGAAATTTAGGTATCCTTCTACCCAAAAAATTACCAAAGTGGTAATAGATCCTAACAATAAATTACCCGATTACAATAATGCCAATAATACTTGGCAAGCCCAATAAAATAAACACTTTTCTTTGTACACCTACTTCCGGATGCAGCACTTATTTTCTGCATCCGGATTTTTTTGTAGCATAGGGTAAAGCCTTTTTTTTGAAAGTGTGGACTACCACACACTAAAATATTCAATAAAAAAATATTTGTTTTCGCCTTTTTTGGGCGTTATATTTACAACACGATAATCGGAATAGATTTATCCATTTTCTCTTGCACATTTTCCCTGACTTTTTATGACTAATGAAACACACAATATGCCGAAAGGTGCATAAGCAGTGTTTTTTGCGGTTCTGAAAATGTGTGGGTTATTATTCAATATATAATCTGTTTGTATGAAAGCAAGTAAATGGCTGAGTGGTATTTTTTTGTGGGTATTTGGCAGCTTGTCGGCACAAGTAACCCACCAACATTTGTTTGATACCTCGGGCTTTATGCCGGAGCACTATGCCCAACGGATGGCCCTTTTTGCTGCCGAGCCTGTGGCAAAGGGTAAAATTATTTTTTTGGGTAACAGCATTACAGAAATGGGTAATTGGAAAATGTTGTTACATGATTCAACTGTCATTAATCGGGGTATTGGCGGCGATAATACCTATGGGGTGCTTCATCGTATACAGGAGGTAATTGCGCTGCAACCGGCTAAACTGTTTTTATTAATTGGTATTAATGATATTGGAAAAGATATACCCGATGAGGTAATAGCCGATAATATTGGTAAAATTGTGCGGCGTGTGCAGGCAGGTAGTCCACATACCCAAGTATATGTAGAAAGTATTATGCCGGTTAATCCGGATGTGCTTAATTTTCCGCAACATTATGATAAGCAAAGCCATATTCTGCATACCAATCAATTAATACAACAAGTGGCCGCACGGTTACAGGTGCCTTACATTAATATTCATGATTTGTTTACCGATGCAAAGGGTCGTTTACAGGCTTCATACACTGCAGATGGATTGCATTTAACTGCTGCAGGGGGTGGTTATGAAAAGTGGATAAACTATTTAAGAGAAAAAGGCTATTTATAAATAAGGGTATTGGGTACAAAAGGCTTTGATGTTTGGCTTATGAATTGGGGGTAAGGGCTGCCAAGGTTTAAGCATACCACCCATCATGAAAAGGAGAAGTACAACAATGGCAAATGGGGTTATACAAAACAAAAACTGACCGATTATAGACATATCCGGTCAGTTATATTAAAGATTGCATGCCAACTATTTATACAAAAAGCATATGGGTACCTAGTCCGGAACCTTGCTTGTAAAAATCGCCAACGGTAATAACGCCATCTAAATCGTCGTACATATCTTCTTTTTTGTAGTGAAACATTTCCATGGCCAATTTACAAGCCCATAGCTTAACGCCGGATGCTTTTAGAATATCTAAAAACTCTAACACATCGGGCATATCAATTTTTTCCATTTCTTTTTTCATCATATTAGTAGCTAGGGCTTCAACACCGGGCAAGCCGCCCAATAAAGTAGGCATATGTAGGGCAGGGTTACCCACTGTAGCGGTATGCAAATGTTCTAATTTGCCTTTGTGTATGGCTTCTAAACCAAAAAAGGTAAAAAACATTTCTGCTTCAATGCCTTCCATACGGGCACCATTGGCCAGTACAAAAGCAGCATACACATTTTCAAGGGTGGCTTTAGAAAGTATAATCATCATCTTTCTAACTTCGCCATTAAATTCATTCATAGTATTATTATTTATAGGGTTAAATACAACTGGCTGGCTTAGGTATTCCGGCAATTTTAGTAGCGGCCTTTAAGGGTGCATTAGGAAATAACTGATAAAATTCCTTAATATCTACTACGCCGCTTTTGCCAATTTTACGAATACTTAACGGACTATCATTTTTGTATTCATTTTGTAAATAGGTTATTACCTCCCAATGCCTGGGTGTTAAAGTAATATTTAAATCTTTGGCAATGGCTTCTGCAACAGCCGGTGTCCATTGTGCAAAATTGGTTAAATATCCTTCTTCATTTACATCAACTGTAGTGTTGGCTAATTGTGTTTGCATAGTATGTTTGTTTTATGGTGAATGAATTAAAAATTAATCAAAATGTTTACCTGCTTCTTGCATGGTAGCAGAAACAAAGGGAATATGGGTGCCTTTTAAAAGCATATTCCAATAAATCCATCTAAAGGCTAATTTGCCCATATGGTTCATGCGGCTTTCTTTTAAAAGCCTTAATGGACCAACTCCAGGAAATGGAAAGCTGCCTTCAACAGGTTCATGGGTATAATTAAAATCTATCAGCAATGCTTTACCGTTACCTGTTTCAATAAAGCAGTTAGCATGTCCGTCAAATTCTTCTTTTAAAGGTTCTCCTTTAATGTAACGAAGAATGTTTTCGGTTAATATTTCTGCTTCAAAGTGGGCAACTGAACCGGCTTTTGAAGCGGGTATATTAGAGGCATCGCCAATTACAAATATGTTGGCATAGTTTTTAGATTGTAAGGTGGCACGATGGGTGGGAACATAATTTAAATCATCC
>JAGWPI010000124.1 GCA_028877005.1 Bacteroidota bacterium
TGGAAAAAAGTGAACGTTTGGTTTTGAAGGGTAGGATAGAAGGCGATCATTTTGAATGTAAAGACATATTATTGAAATGTCCTTCTAAATATAAAGATAATCCCGAGGCCACTGAAAAATCAATGGCCAAACAAGATTAATACTGTTGCACATTTTTGCAGTATCAAAAAAGTTTTAAATATTTTTTATTTGTAGCTATATTATTTTATTATGCAATGTAACGGTGAACACCTTCTGCCCGGTCAAATTGGTCATTTTTTTTCTATATTGTCTTTAGTTGCATCATTATTAGCCACTATTGCTTATTTTAAAGCTGCTCGTTTATCTGATTTACAGTCTGATAAAAGAAGCTGGATGCAATTAGCACGCATTTCTTTTCTAATAGAAACTATCTCTGTTTTAGGTGTTTTCTTTTCTCTTTATTATATTATTTATAATCATTATTTTGAGTATTTCTATGCATGGAATCACTCTTCTCGTAGCTTGCAGTTTAAATATATTTTAAGTTGCTTTTGGGAGGGTTCCGAAGGAAGCTTTTTACTGTGGAGTTTTTGGCATTGTGTATTGGGTTGGATATTAATTAAGGTAAGTAAAAGTTGGGAGGCTGGGGTAATGACAGTTATTAGCTTTGCGCAGTTTTGTTTGGCTTCTATGCTTATTGGTATTTATTTCTTTGGCTATAAAGTAGGCAGCAATCCATTTATATTGTGGCGTCAGCAAATGCCAGACATACCCATTTTTTCAGACCCTAATTATTTACAATTACCCCGTATTCATGAAGGCAATGATTTAAACACTTTATTACAAAACTATTGGATGGTTATTCACCCGCCTGTATTGTTTTTAGGCTTTGCTTCTACTATTGTTCCTTTTGCGTACGCAATTGCAGGATTATTTAAAAAAGATCATAGCTGGATTAAAATTAGTTTGCCTTGGGCAGCATTTTCAGGGGCTGTTTTAGGTACAGGTATTATGATGGGTGCTGCATGGGCTTATGAAAGTTTATCATTTGGGGGCTATTGGGCTTGGGATCCGGTGGAAAATGCCTCATTGGTGCCTTGGATTATTATGATTGCGGGTTTACATACTAATCTTATTTATAAATCAACCGGTTATTCCTTACGGTCTACTTATTTATTTTATATTCTCAGTTTTATTCTAGTATTATATTCCACTTTTTTAACGCGTAGTGGCATTTTGGGCGATACCTCTGTTCATGCCTTTACCGACTTAGGCATGAATGTACAATTGTTATTATTTGTTTTGGTATTCTTAATACCTGCATTTATATTATATTTTTGGCGTTACAAACACATCCCTGCTATTCGTAAAGAAGAAAATACTTACAGCAGAGAATTTTGGATGTTTATTGGGGCGTTGGTATTGTTTTTGTCTGCAATAATTATTGCCGCAAAAACCTCTGTGCCAGTATATAATAAGCTATTTGGAACAAATATAGCACCACCGGAAGACCCAGAATTTTCTTTTAATCAGGTACAAATATTTATCCTCATTATCCTTGGAATTTTAACTGCAGTAACGCAGTATTTTAAATACGTTAACACACCTGAACATTATTTTGGAAAAAAAATATTATGGCCTACAGTGGCTACCTTACTAGTAGGTTCAGCTATTGCTATTTGGGGTAATATTCATTACAACAAACAAGGCATTGGTTTTTTAGTAGCCATTTATGTTGGTATTTATGCGGCAGTTTATGCTATTATTGCAAATGCCTCTTATATATGGGTAGTATTGAAAGGGAAATTAAAAGTAGCCGGTGCTTCTGTGGCGCATGTAGGTTTTGGAATGATTTTATTAGGAGTGCTTATTTCATCCAGCAAAAAAGAAGTTTTAAGTTGGAATACAACCGGTGTTGCCGTATTTAAAAAAGATAAAAAAGAAGATCCAGCCGAAAATATTACACTTTTTAAAGGCGTAACTACCGATATGGGTAAATACATGGTAACTTATGTACAAGATACTTTAAATCCTAAAGATAGGAAACGCTACTATGAAATAGATTTTAAGGCAAAACAAGGTGATGAACACTTTAAAGTGTATCCCGATATTATTAAAAATAATAAGGGGATGGAAGGTTTTTCTCCCAATCCGGATTCAAAACATTATTGGAATAGAGATATTTTTGTATATATATCATCATTTCAACAAAATGATCAAGCCGATACAGCAACTTTTAGAAATATTGCCATTAAACCGGGTGATACTACTTTTTATAGTAATGGGGTTTTAATACTAAATAAAGTACAAGTAAATCCTGAATCTGAAAAAGATAAATTTAAGAATGGTGAAACGGCCCTATTTTTAGATATGACTGCTATTACAAAGGATGGTCGTCGTTATCCGGTTACTCCCGGTATTGTGTTAGATAATAACAATTTAATTAACTATCCCGATACAGTAAAGGCGCAAAGTTTAGTAATAAAGTTCAATAAAGTAAGCAACCCTCAAGATGGTAAATTAGAAATAGGTGTAAAGGAAAGTGGAGCCATTACTGATTTAGTTACACTAAAAGTGTATGAATTTCCTATGATCAATATCTTATGGCTAGGTGTTGTTGTTATGGTAATTGGTTTCTTTATGTCAATTTCACAGCGTCTTCGTCCTGCTTTTTTTTCAAAATAATAGGTTACTTTTAATAAGCTGGCAGCATTAATGTAAGAATAAATGTCTATGGCTAAGCCGCTTATATGAAACAAATAGTATTAAATTTTATATCTATATTTTTTTTTGGGTTAATAGTGAACCAAGTTCAGGCCCAACACAGCATTTATGACACCATTCCGGTACATGCTTATATAACTCAGGAGGGTGATACCATACCTATGGGTTATTTGCCTGATTTTTCTGTTCTTTATCGTTTAAATGCCAGACAAAAAAGGTATTGGGCTGAATGGACAAGATTAAGAAATGCAGTTTATGTAACCTATCCTTACGCCAAAGCTGCCGGTAAAATTATGAACGAAATTAATGCTCGTTTAGCAGGTATAAGTAACAAAAGTGAGCGAAAAAAAATTATCCGTTCCAGAGAAAAAGAACTTCGAAAAGAGTTTACAGATAAATTAACCCAACTGTCCATTTATCAGGGTAAAATTTTAATGAAACTTATTTATCGCGAAACCGGGAACAATTGCTATGAAATTATTCAGGAATATAAAGGAAGTTTAACTGCAACTGTATATCAAACGGTTGCTTTCTTTTTTGGAACCAGTTTAAAACAGAATTATGATCCTAATGGTAATGACCGAGATATTGAAACGATTGTGAGAGATTTAGAGCGTATGTATGGTTTGCGTGGTTAAATATTGTGTTTTAAGTATGCTATGAACAATTGTCGGGGAATAAATGCAGCGCCCAAACTTTCTAAATGTTCCGTATAAACTTGGCAATCTATTAAAACAATACCCTCTTTTTGTAAGGCTTGAACCAAATGGATAAAAGCAAATTTACTGGCATTGCTAATTAGGCTAAACATACTTTCTCCAAAAAATATCTTACCCATTTTTATACCATATAAGCCACCTACTAATTGTTCATTTATCCAGGTTTCTGCACTAATAGCCCAACCATCTTTGTGTAATTGTACATAAGCCTGTTGCATGGCATCTGTAATCCATGTACCTTCTTGTCCAACACGTTTCGTGGATTTACAATGTTGAATAACAGTTTCAAATTGGGTATTTATCCTAAATTCAAAAATATTTTTTTTCAAAATTGAGCGCATACTTTTACTAATCCGTAAATTATTTGGAAATAATACAAATCTTGGATCGGGGCACCACCACAAAGGGGTGTTACCTTCATACCAAGGAAAAATTCCATTTTTGTAGGCCTTAAGTAAACGAGGTATTTGTAAATCGCCGCCAATAGCCAAAAGACCATCTTCCATTGTATCAGTAACAGGTGGAAACCAAAATGTTTCATTTAACTGATAGAGTGGCATAAGTTTCTAATAGGTTTGCATATCAGAAAGAATTAAGAACCAATGATTATGGTTTCAATAGTAGCATTAATGCCCCTGTCTAAAATAGCAGTACGCAACGGTTCTAAAGTTTCATAATCTCCATTTTTTACAATGCACTTGCCTTTCATGTGAATTAATAAAGCGCATTGTTCTGCCTGTTCTTGTGTATGTCCACAAATCTCTATTAAGGTTTCAATTACCCAATCAAAAGTATTTACATCATCGTTCCAAACAACTAAATAACAAGTTGAGATAGGGGCGACAATAGTATCTAGAGATGTATCTTCCCAATTTTGTTCTTTTGTATGATTGTTAACCAAAACCATACTGCAAAAATAGGTAGTTCTTTGAAACTAGAAAATTCAACGTGGATGTGCAGTTTTTTAGTAGTAAAATGGCAAACGTTACAATGCTAAGCTATTTTTGTAGATAATAGAAATTTTTTATACATGCTAGGAGAAAATCCTGTTTGTGTTTTGAATAATCGATTAAAGTGGGTAACATGATTAAAACCCGATTGGTAAGCTATTTCTTGAATAGAAGAAGGTGTTTCTACTAACAATTTAATTGCATATGACAGCCTTTTCTCAATTAATAAATCTGTGAAACACTTACCCGTTTGCATTTTAAAAAAACGCGCTAATGTGGCTTCACTCATATTCATATGATAGGCCATTTTTTTTAGGGTAATTTCTTCCTTAAAGTGTAAATTCAAAAAATCCATAACTGTATTACCCTGAATATTCGAATTAATATTTTTAGAATAAAGTTTATCAGAATCGTGATTTAATATTTCCCATTTTTTTTGAATTGATAGGGATGTTAACAATTGCATTAGAATAATCAATCCTCTAAAATTGTTTTCTTTTTGTAATATTTTAAAAGCACTTTGGGCTGTTTGTGCAGCATAATTTGAAAAATGGATAGCATTTATACCGGCTTTTAAAAGTTGTTTGAGATGAAAAAACTGGTTTTTACTCAGTAAACTATTGCTAAACAAGTCATAATGAAAAATAATTTGTTTAACTAAGCCCGATGCAGGTGTTGCTGTTGCTAAACACCATCCATGCAACATGCCAGGGGGTACTAAAAAAAGCGCAGTATCTGTCTGAATTTTAGTTAAATGATTACCAATTATGCAAGTAACCGATGTGGCTTGTGAAAATAAAATCAATTCCCAATAATCGTGATAATGCAATATGCTTGATGCATCATCAAGGGTAAACTGTTGTAAAATAAAAGCATCCATTTCATTGATTGGGATGCTTCTTTTTTGATTGAGATTTTTCATGCCATGCAGTTAATGCAGTTAGTTGAGTGATAGTGTATATTTTAAAAAACGCACTATTATTTATTACTTGTGATAAGGCAAATAAATGATTTGTTTCGCTGCAATTAGTGTAAACAAATTTTAGGTATGTTTATAACTTGTGCAGTAAGTTATAGGAAGAAATTGTCTGTAGCAATTTAAATGGCAATATAGTTTTTTTAAAATATATTATTATTTTATTCATTATTAGCCTAACTTCTTTTATTGTCATATAAAAATTTTCTTTTATTAAATATTTTATAGTGAATATTTAATTAATATGAGAATATTTTTTTCTTCTAGCGTGGGGGTTTCCAACAAAGAAAGAGTGGTATCAGCATGGGTTGCAAAAATAACCTCATCAAAATCTCTAACTTTTCCGTCTTTAAAAAAA
>JAGWPI010000125.1 GCA_028877005.1 Bacteroidota bacterium
GCTGCCATTGCTTCATTTGCTTTTCAACTACCTTATGCCGTGGTAGACGGCAATGTATTTAGGGTATTAGCAAGGGTATATGATATGGATACGCCAATAGACAGTACCGCCGGCAAACAACAATTTACCGCACTGGCACAGCAGGTATTAGACAAGGCACACCCCGATTGGCACAACCAGGCTATGATGGATTTTGGCGCCACGGTTTGCAAGCCAACGTTACCGCATTGCAGTACTTGCCCCTTGCAAAAAATTTGCCAGGCTTATAAAAATGGTACCGTACAACAATTGCCCGTAAAAGAAAAAATATTACAAAAAAAGAAACGGCGATTTTATTATTTTTTATTGGAACAAGAGGGAAAAGTATGGATACATAAACGCAACCGAAAAGATATATGGGAAAACTTATATGAGCCTTATTTGGTAGAAAGTGAAGTAGAAATACAATGGACAGAAGCCTATATAAAAGCTTGGTTACAGGAACAATGGGGCATTACTTTGTTTAGCCTGGTGCAGGTATCGGGTAAAGAAGTGCAAGCCTTAACCCATCAGCAAATTAGTGGGCAGCTTATTCATATTGCCCTACAACAACCCTTACCTACCTTGCAGCATTACCAAGCGGTAGCATGGGCAGCACTGCCGGAAAAACCATTTCCTAAATTGGTACATCAGTTAATGAAAAACGCAGGAATATGGTAACCCATTACCAAACACTATGCCCCACCGTTGTATATGTATAGCATTGCAATGCCCGCTATTTTAGGGTTCATTGCTGCGCACCAACCCCTCAATAAATGAAGAAACCAGCGACACAATTATACTAAACCAAAGTGCCGGCCACCAGCCATCTACCCGAAAGCCGGGCACAAGGGCAGAAGTCCATTTAATGATGAGTACGTTAATGACCAATAAAAATAACCCCAGGGTAAGAATGGTAAACGGGATAGTGAGTATAATTAAAATAGGTTTTACAAAAGTATTCAGCAAACCCAATACGGCTGCCACTATAATAGCAGTAGCCGTGCTGTTTACATGAACCCCATTTAAAATATAGGTAGCAATTAATACGGCTACGGCTGTGAATAATACTTTGGAAAGAAATGATACCATATGTTTGGAATTAGATGACCTCAAGTTCGTAAAAATCGTCGGGATTCAGGTATTTTTGCGCCAATATTTGTAATTCCTCGCCGGTAGTATCTTTAATGGTTTGGATGCTGGTATAAAAATAATCGGGTGGCATATTATTCAGGATATAACTCTTCCAACGTTCAATAATATGAAAAGGACCATCCACATCGCCCAGTAAAGAGCCAATCATAAAATTTTTAATAAGGCTTAGTTCTTCGGCAGATACAGGCTCTTTTTGTAGTGCCAGCATTTCTTTATAGGTTTCTTCAATGGTAGCACGGCTTACATCTCTACCCGCTTCGGTGGTTACCATCCAGGCACTTTGTTGCTGGTGTGGTTGAATAAAAGAGTGAATACCATAGGTATATCCTTTGTCTTCGCGAATATTGCTCATTAATCGAGACCCAAAATAGCCGCCAAATAATGCATTGAGTAATTGCGACTTTAAAAAATCGGGGTGATGGCGGTTAGGAAAAGCGGTTGCTAAACGAATAGCGGCTTGCACACCATTGGCATCATTGCTGATGGCATATTTTTTTTGTGTAGCCGGTGTAATGCGATACTCCGGCTTAGCCAAAGCGGTACCGTTGAGTGGAAGTTGTCCAAAAAAACGATTCAGTAATGTTTCTATATCGGCAGGTAATTGTCCGGCTATAAAAATGGTACAATGTCCTTTTACATAATACTGCTCATAAAACTGTAATAAGTCATCGCGGTTAAGTGCCTCATAATCGGCCGCACGGCTGTATTTGCCATAGGGATGTTGCTCACCAAACACATATGCATCAATGAGCCGATTGGCAATAAAATCGGCCTTTTTTAGGTTAACGGATAAGCGTTGTTGTTGGTTTTGTTTGTAAATATGCAATTCACTTTCGGGAAATATCGACTCACTTAAAATTTCGGAAAGGGCTGGTAATAACTGGGGTAAATATTTGGTTAAACTATGCACGCTTAAAGATGCCCTTTCATGGTAACAGCCACGGTTTAAATAGGCACCATACATTTCAAAATGTTCATTCAGCTGAAATGCAGTTTTGTGTTTTGTACCATTTTTCAGTAAAAAGTTGGTGGTAGCCGCTTGAATATTTTTTTGCTCGTACCAGTTACCTGCCTCAAATACACATTCTAATTGCACCACTTCTTGCGCACCGGCCTGAACTGCATATACAGATACGCCATTATCGAGCGTAAAATGCTGTGCAGGCGGCAGGTGTAAGTGTAAATGGATAGGATCGGTAATAGCGGGTTGTTGCGTTCTATTTATCATAAAGTTTTGCTGTAGTAATAAAGGGTGTTTACATTGTTTGCTGTAAAAATAGTGGCAGCGCCTTGCTGAATATCTTGAATGGTAACCGCATGAAAACGGTTTAATTCCTCGTTAATCAGTGCCGCATCGCCCAATAATTCATAGTAGGCCAAACTGTTGGCGCGGTTCATGAGGGCCATGTCTTCAAACACAATAACACTCTCGGTACGGTTTTTAATTTTCATTAGTTCTACTTCTGTTACGGGTTCTGCTACCAATTGCTGAATTACTGCATTAACGGCAGCTTCAGCTTTTTCCATAGCAACCCCTTTTACCAACTTACCTTGAATGGTGAGTAAACCAGGATCGATAGTACCCAGTTGGTAACATTGAATATCGGAAAACAATTGTTGTTCTTTTACCAACGATTGGTATAAACGTGAAGAGCTGCCCCCGCCTAAAATTTCGGTAATAAGGTCGGCAACGTAGTATCCTTGCTGTAAACGACCCGGCATATGCCAGGTTTTCATTAGGGCATCTAAAGGCACATCGGCCTTTACTTCCAGCGAACGAGCCGCTGTTTGTACCGGCTCGGCAGGTAATTGGCGTATATATTTTTCTCCCATGGGAATATCGCCAAACCATTTTTCGGCCAGTTGCTGTATTTCCGCGGTTTGTACATTACCGGCCACTACTACAATTGCATTTACGGGTCGGTAATGTTTAAAGAAAAAAGCTTTTACCTCTTCTAACTGCACTTGTTCAATATGGCTTAACTCTTTACCAATGGTAAGCCATTGGTAAGGGTGCACCTGATAAGCCAATGCCCGCATTTTATGCCACATATCGCCATAAGGCTTATTGATGTAGTGTTCTTTAAACTCTTCGCATACCACTTTTCTTTGCACTTCCAGGCTTTTTTTACTAAAAGCCAGGCTCAACATTCTATCACTCTCCAGCCAAAAAGCCGTTTCAATATTTTCGGCCGGCAACTGGCAATAATAGTTGGTTAGATCGTCGGTGGTATAGGCATTGTTTTCGCCGCCTGCTCTTTGCAGTGGCTCATCATAATCGGGAATATGTTTGCTACCACCAAACATTAAATGTTCAAACAGATGCGCAAAACCTGTTTTGGCAGGGTTTTCATCTCTGGCACCCACATCGTACATAACATTGACTACTGCCATAGGTGTAGCCCTATCTTCATGCACCAAAACCCTTAATCCATTCTCTAAAACAAATCGGTTAAATTCAATCATAGTTCTTCAGTGAAGGGTGCAAAATAGCAACAAATTAGGAGAGTTGGTGTACCTGTTTTGGTTTTACACTTTACAAAATGCGTTAAAACAGACTAACGGCGCAGTATATTCACAATTTTTAAATCTAATGTTTCCAATGTGCCATTGCGTTGTACAATTACTTTAACCCGGCTGCCGGCATTTTGCAACAAGTTTTTAAAGGTTTGAATATTTTGGGTAAATACATTATTCATGGCCACAATAATATCATCGGGCAAAAACCCGGCTTTATCGCCCGGCGAGCCGGGCATCACATCAATTACCTTTACTGCCCCGTCTACCCAATAAATGCCCAGGCCGGTATAGGAATAATCGAAGGGGTCAAAAAAATGGTGATTGGGAACAATATAAATGCTTTTTTCGGCATAATTAAACACGGTATTAAAACGGCGCATGATATCATTGCCCAAAATACCCCCCAGAAATGGGTAACTGGTTATATTATAATCATCGCTAAAAATGAGCAGGGGAACACGCCTAAACTGATAAGGGCCAATTTTTATTTTTTCGGTTACGGTTAACTGCATTTCTTTTTTTCCCCCTAAACCTTCGGCCTGTGTTGGATACATTTTGCGTTTGGTTTTGAGTAAACTGCTGTCTTTTAAAAATTGTTCAGATACTAAAAAACACAAACCGGCACCGGTATCAAAAATAAACCGACTGAGTATTTTACGTGCATCCGTAATGGTAACAGGCTGGTATACCAAGGAACTAAAACGAGGATGTAACATATAACCCCCATTGCCTTTTGGGTATTTAAAAGCACCTTTTGGATAAATACCCAGGGTATGGGTATCATAATCAACACTTACTACATAGCGGCTAAAGAAGGTGTAACCAATAATACCATCAATTTTTACGCCATACACACTGGTTAACAAATCATAATTATTGATATGAAAATCGAGGCTATCTAATGTAAAACCCGGAAATTGAAGGCGATGACCATAGGTAAAATCTACCGTTTTAATGCCGGCAATACCCCGAATGGTGCGGTCTGTATGCACCCTATCTAAATGAAATTCATCTACCGTAGCCGAGTCGAGTGAGATACCGCCACTACCGGTATCTAAAATAAAATTGAGAGAGTCGGGTAAACTGTCTAATGCGGCTTTTAAAATAATGATACCCCCGCTTAATTGTATAAATCCAAAACTGGCCATAGGTGTAGGTAATGACTGTGCAAAAGTTTTGCCAACCGGCGGTGTGGTTTGTGCATGGAGTTGGGCAACCACACACAGGCATAAACATAATAAACGGAGCTGTTTCATGCAGATGGTGTCATCGGTGTTTTTGCGATTCAGGTAATTATTAAATATAAGCACAATTGCTAATTAATACAAGTTTAGTTGAGGTAAAAAGATAAAAGGCTATAGGGTTGTGTAAACGGAAAAAATGAAACCTACTATTCTACAAAACCATTTACTGCCTTAGCATTGACCAACAGAACTTTCTGTACCCTACCTTTGTTACTCTTTAAAATTTGTGTATGCAGTTGAATGATTTGTACCAAAAAGCCTTAAACCTGGAATTTTTAAGTATAGAAGAGGGCATGTTTTTATTTGAGCAGGCCCCATTAACCGAGTTAATGCTGGTAGCCGATACCCTGCGCAAAAAACAGGTGCCGCACGGAAAAGTAAGTTGGCAAATAGATAGAAATGTAAATACCACCAATGTTTGTATAGCGAATTGCAAATTTTGTAATTTTTATCGTATACCCGGTCATGCGGAAGCCTATATAACCGATATGGATACCTACCGCAAAAAAATTGCGGAGACTTTGCGTTATGGTGGCGACCAGTTGCTATTACAAGGAGGCCATCATCCGGAATTAGGATTGGATTTTTATACCCATATTTTTCGCCAGATTAAACAAGAATTTCCCACCATTAAGTTGCATGCGCTAGGCCCCCCGGAAGTTGCCCATATTACTAAATTGGAAAAATCAACCCACCGCGAAGTATTAATGGCATTGAAAGAAGCAGGATTAGACTCCTTACCCGGCGCCGGTGCAGAGATTTTGGTAGATAGGGTAAGAAGATTGATTTCTAAAGGCAAATGTGGTGCCGATGAATGGTTGGCCATTATGCATGAAGCACATGAATTACAAATTACCACCAGTGCTACCATGATGTTTGGCCATGTGGAAACGCTGGAAGAACGGTTTATACATTTAGTGCGCCTACGCGAAGTACAAGCCATGAAACCCGCCGATGCTAAAGGATTTTTAGCCTTTATACCCTGGACATTTCAGGATGTAGATACCCTGTTGGCGCGCATAAGAGGCGTACACAACTTAACCACAGCCGATGAATATATACGCATGATAGCCATTAGCCGAATCATGTTACCCAATATTAAAAACATACAAGCCAGTTGGTTAACCGTAGGCAAAGCCACTGCACAAATTTGTTTGCATGCCGGCGCCAACGATTTTGGCAGCATTATGATTGAAGAAAATGTAGTGAGTGCAGCAGGTGCCCCACACAGGTTTACCTATAAAACCATTCAGGAAGCTATTAAAGAAGCGGGCTTTGAGCCACAACTCAGAAATCAGCAATATGAATGGCGTAATATTCCCGACACCATTGAGGAACAAGTGATTCAATACTAATACCTATTACCACACCAAGCGGCTACGATTCATTCATAGTCGCTTTTTTGGGTTGGTTATACGGCTTATCAAATGCATACAACACCAATCCTATCAACAAAATACCAATACCCATTAGGCTTTCAATAGGTTTGTCTATGAGTGTAAATACCAATACCCAAACATTGAATAATAAAAAAATAATTTGTAAAAAAGGTTTTAAAGGACTTTTAAATGTTGGATAGGTTTTAGGGGTGGTAAACAAACTGGTGGCTACGGTTAGGGTAGCCATTAACTGCAGAATAAATCCGGCATACAACAATATTTTTTCAAAGGAGCCGGTTAACAACAATACAATAGCAATGCATACATGCAACCATATGGCCGCAACGGGTATTCCGTTTTGGTTTTTTTTAGAGACCGGCTGCCATAAGGTATTTTCTTGAGCCAATGCCCAAGTAACCCTTGAGCCTACCCATAAATAAGAACTGATGGTGGCAATAAGCTGTATGGCAATAAAAGCACTAACCCATTTACCACCTGTACTACCCAGTATATTGTTGAATGCAATAAAAGTAACATCTTCCCTACCTTTTAAGTCGGCTACCGTTGCATGCTTCAGCAAAACATATTGAAATAACACATATACTACGGTTACAAATAAGGTACTGCCAATTAAGGCACGGGGTAAACTAATATGGGGGTTGCTGATTTCATCTACCACATAAGCAGCGGCATTCCAACCGGTATAGGCAAAGGCTACATATACCATAGATACCGCAAAACCGGGTTGCAACATTTCTTTTTGCCAATGATTATCCCATTGCAGTGCATTAGCCGATGGGGCAGCATACCCAATACCCAGCACAATTAACACCAAAATGAACCCTATTTTTACCAAAGTACTTACATTTTGCATACCACTGCTATGCTGTATGGTAAAACTGTGCAATAAACCAATTGCTACAATAATGCCTACAGCCATAAATGGGCTAGCAGGCAAACCCAATACAGGAGAAAGATAATGGGTAAAAGCCATGGCGGCCAAGGCTACGGGCGCTGAAAAACCTACCGTTAATCCGGCCCAGGCAGATAAATAGCCCAAAACAGGATGAAAAATGCGGGATAAATAAATATAATCGCCACCCGATTCTTTATAATGCGTGCCTAATTCGGCATAAGCAAATGCCCCAAACAATGACAGTAAACCCCCTAATACCCATAAACTTACAATGCTCCAGGTATTATGAATGGCATTGAGCTGAAAGCCAATACTGGTAAAAACACCGGTACCAATCATATTGGCAATTACAATTGAGGCGGCTGTGTATACACTAATTTTTTTCAAGAAGCAATATTAAAATTGTTGATAATTGATAGGGAAACGTTCTCACCGCATGCTTACCGCCCTATTACACCACTAAATTAAGGGAAACAACATCTAAACAGGGGCACGATTTTAATCAGACTTTGTATTTTGTATAAATAAAATAAATATTTGTTATCGGCTGTTCAGGTTTGTATATTTGATGCAGTGGGGTACTATTATTCAACAGACTAGAAGATAGCTGTTATTGAAGGCCAATTTTGCTAGCACAAGCACACCAAAAGGATTGGTCAAATTTTTCCATTTATACCAATAAGGGTTCGGGATAAAAAGCTAATGTATACAAATGCCTTAGTTGCCATTGGCTTTCCCTACCTTTGTCACCTTAAAAAAATGCACCATGAACGAACCTTTTGTTGCCCGTATACAGCAGGAGTTAACTGCGATAGCCGAAGCGGGCTTAATGAAGAAAGAACGCATTATTACCAGCGAGCAAGGCGCTGAAATTATGGTAAATGGACAAAAAGTATTAAACTTTTGTGCCAATAATTATTTGGGTTTATCGGCCCACCCTAAAGTAATAGAAGCGGCACATAAAGCTATTGACACGCATGGATATGGCATGAGTAGTGTACGTTTTATTTGTGGCACACAGGATATACACAAAGAACTGGAAACAAAAATTGCCCAATTTTTGGGAACAGAAGATACCATTTTATATGCAGCTGCTTTTGATGCCAATGGCGGGGTATTTGAGCCTTTATTTAATGAAGAAGATGCCATTATTAGTGATGCATTGAACCATGCTTCTATTATTGATGGTGTGCGACTTTGTAAGGCACAAAGGTTTAGGTATGAGCATAATAATATGGCCGATTTAGAAATACAACTGCAAAAGGTGGCCGGTTGCCGTAACCGTATTATTGTTACCGATGGCAGTTTTAGCATGGATGGCACTATTGCGCAATTAGATAAAATTTGTGATTTAGCCGATCAATACAATGCCATTGTAATGGTAGATGAATGTCATTCATCCGGATTTTTAGGCAAAACAGGCAGGGGCACCCATGAATACCGTGGGGTAATGGGCCGTGTGGATATTATTACCGGTACATTGGGAAAAGCATTGGGCGGTGCCAGTGGGGGTTTTACGAGTGGCCGTAAAGCAATAATAGAAATGTTAAGGCAACGGTCTCGCCCCTATTTATTCTCCAATACTTTAGCGCCTAGTATTGTTGGCGCCAGTATTGCCGTATTAGACATGTTAACCGAAACCACTGCTTTACGCGATAAACTGGAATACAATACCCGCTATTTTAGAACCAAAATGACGGAAGCAGGTTTCGACATTAAGCCCGGAGAACATCCTATTGTTCCAATTATGTTGTATGATGCGGTATTGGCGCAACAATTTGCCGCTGCCTTATTAGAAGAAGGTGTGTATGTTATTGGATTCTTCTTTCCTGTAGTGCCAAAAGGCCAAGCCAGGATAAGGGTACAATTAAGTGCCGCACATGAACAACAACATTTAGACCATGCCATTCAGGCTTTTATTAAAGTGGGTAAAAAATTAAATGTATTAAAATAAAACATATGCAATTTGTTCGTCATTGGCTTACCCGGCAGGCGGTTTACGCTTTTGTAAAAATTAGCTTTTGGGTTATTATATCCGGCTTGTTTATGGCCGGTTGCGATACCAATAATATTGAAGAGGATGCATCGCTGGGAAACTATTTTACGCAGCAACAAGTAACAGGTAGTTTTGCATTATTAGACAATGGTAGGGGTAGTTTTACCATGTATCATTTAAAAAGATACAAGGATTCGGCCTATCAGCCGGCTGCTACCTTTAATATTGTAAATGCATTAGTGGGCTTACAAGTGGGCACCATTGCCAATGAAAGGATGACGATACCCTGGGATGGACAGATTAGAAAATATGCCAATGGCGATACCGCTGCTGCTTGGAATAAAACCCTTTCGTTTGATACTGCCTTCAGCACCAATGCCATCCCGTATTTTCAGGAAATTGCCAGAAGAACGGGTAAAGAAAAATTGCAGTATTGGTTAGATAGTTTACATTATGGCAACCACCAAATTGGGAATAGCGTAGATAGTTTTTGGATGAATAATACACTAACCATTAGTGCCGACGAACAGTTGGGTTTAATAAAACGGCTATATTTTGGACAGCTGCCCTTTGATAAAACTTGGCAAATACTTGTAAAAAAATTATTAATAAAACAAAGTAATGCCAACTACCAATTGGCCTATATTAATGGAGAAGGTATTTTACCTAACCAAAACAGCATTGGTTGGGTATTGGGTTGGGTAGAAGAAAATAAGCACCCTTATTTCTTTGTTTTGAACATAGAAGGTGCCGCTAATAAGCCTTTACAAAATACCGGCCCGGCAATGGCGCAAGGTATTTTAACCCAACTTGGATTTTTGAAAGGCAAGAAATAGTGCCAACTATCCATAATTTAGTTTTTCCTTTTTAATAGTAACCTGTAGCTTGCAGCACATGGTACATTTTAGTCAACAACAACATTTATGGGCACTAACACTGCTTATTCCGTTAGCAATTGCTTATGTGTTTGCTATACGGTACAAGCGCCGTATTAGAAAAATGTTGGGTAATACCCAATTGGTGCAACAACTAACCAATAATTATCTACCCAAAAGGTATGGATTAAAAATGGTGCTTTTATTGTTGGCTATTGTTTTATTAGTATTGGCATGGGCCAATCTGCGAAAACCTTTATTAGAAAAAGGAGGTAAAGGCAATGGTATAGATGTAATGCTGGTTTTAGATGTTAGTAAAAGTATGCTTAGTCAGGATGTACCACCCAGTCGTTTAGATAAAGCAAAAACCTTTTTAAATGCATTAACGCCTGCAATAGAACACAACCGCATAGGCTTAGTTATTTTTGCAGGGGAGGCTTATTTGCAAATGCCATTAACACCCGATGCCGTTGCCACAAAATTATTTATAGACAACGCATCGCCCGATTTGGCGCCTATACAAGGCACCAATATTGGTGCAGCCCTTAGATTAGCCGATGCTTCGTTAGATGATAAAGAAAAAAAATATAAAGCCATTGTATTGGTTACCGATGGAGAAGATTTAGATGCAGGTGCTAAAGCGGCCGCTGAAAAACTAGCAGAAAATGGCACGGTTTTATACACTGTTGGGGTGGGAACAGACGGTGGTGCCCCTATTATGGAGAATGGTTCTTATAAAAAAGATGCCAATGGTAAAACAGTGATTTCAAAATTAGATGCCCCACTATTGCAACAATTAGCCGCAGAAACAGAAGGAAAGTATTATTTTTTAGATGATACCAATCAAATAGCTAATACAATTGCTGCTCAACTTAATAATATGCAAACCAAACCATTGAATAACAATGGCGGTTATAGAGACTATACATTATATTATGGGCTATTCTTATCACTAGCATTTGTATTACTTTTACTGGATATATTAATTGCTGAGAAGAAAAAAGGCAAAACGGTTATTGGTTATTTACAATCCCATCAATCAGAAAAAAAGAGTAACCAACCAGTACATATGTAACCATGAAAATAATTTTTACCATATTAACCGGCATGTTACTGTTTTTGCAAGCTGCTGCGCAAAATAAACAGGATGATGCACTGCTGTATAAAGCCAATTTATTATACCAATCTGGCAACTATACTGCGGCACAGGAATTATATGATAAAGTGTTAGAACACAATCCCAATAACAGCATTGCTTTATTTAATAAGGCCAATGCTTTGCAACAACAAAAAAATTATGAAGCAGCAGCCAAGCAATTTCAACAAGCTGCTTTAGCAAGCAATAATCCTACTTTAAAAGCAAAGGCTTTATATAATTCAGGGGTGGCGGCCATCAAACAACAACAATTGAATGATGCCATTAATGCATTTAAAGAAAGTTTATTAATTAATCCGAATAATGACTCATCACGCAACAATTTACAAAAAGCCTTAAATGAACAAAAAAAGAATGAACAGCAAAACAAACAACAAAAACCAAACAAAAATCCCTTAAACAAACAACAGGCAGATAACTTACTGAATCAACTGCGCCAACAGGAAAAAGAATTACAGCAATACGAAAAACAAAAAATAAAACCTGTAAATACGGAAAAAGATTGGTAACAACTTTTGGTACAACAATTTGTTTTTTATAACAGGTAATAAAATATTTATTATGCAACTTTATTGTAACAGTTTAACCCAATACGGTCGTTTAAAAACAAGGGAAGTAAAAATTGGAGATTTGTTATTGGGTAACGGGCATCCTATTCGCATACAAACAATGACGACTACCAATACAATGGATACTATAGCTACAGTAGAACAAGCTATTCGTTGTATTGAAGCAGGAGCAGAATTGGTGAGAATTACCGCACCTTCTAAAAATGAAGCAGAAAATTTACTGAATATCAAAAATGAATTACGTAAACGAGGTTACACCACCCCACTGGTTGCCGATATTCATTTTACACCTAATGCAGCAGAAATAGCTGCTAAAATTGTAGAAAAAGTTCGTATTAACCCGGGCAATTATGTTGATAAAAAGAAATTTGAACAACTTGAATACACCGATGCAGAATATGCGGAAGAAATAGAACGAATTCGTGAAAGATTTACACCACTAGTTAATATTTGTAAGGAATATGGTACCGCCATGCGCATTGGCACCAATCATGGTTCATTAAGCGATAGAATTATGAGCCGCTATGGCGATACACCTATTGGCATGGTAGAAAGTGCGATGGAGTTTTTAAGGATAGCCCGAAGTGTAAACTACCACAATATTGTATTGAGTATGAAATCGAGTAATCCACAAGTAATGGTGCAGGCTTACCGATTATTGATACAACAAATGATGGCAGAGTTTGATGAATGTTACCCTTTACACTTGGGCGTTACTGAAGCCGGTGATGGTGAAGATGGACGTATGAAAAGTGCTGCGGGAATTGGTACTTTATTAGAAGATGGCATAGGCGATACTATTAGAGTTTCATTAACCGAAGACCCTGAATTTGAAATACCTGTTTGTCGCGATTTGGTGAAACGCTATACGGATAATGTTAGTACCAAAAATACTATTCCCGCCGTTACCACTATTCCTTATAATCCTTTTCAATATAAACGGAGGAATAGTTTTAATGTAATGAATGTGGGAAGCCAACATGTGCCTGTTGTAATTGCCGATTTTAGTAAAATGGATTCTATAACGCCAGAGCATTTATGTAGTATTGGTTATACGTATGATGCAAAAACCGACAAATGGAATATTAGTGATGCTGCTGCCGATTATATTTTTACAGGACACCAGCTATTAAACTTTGAACTACCAGGTACTTTACAGGTTATTTGTTATCCAGCTACCTGGGCATTAGCCAATGATAAAAACAAGTATCATCCTGTATTTAGCGGTTCCGGTTATTTACAGGCAAAGAAGAGAGATGCTCATATAAATTTTGTATTAATTGATTGTTTTAGTGATGACACTTCAATAAATGATTATACCTATTTAACTGAACTAGAAAATGACCCATCGGTGGTATTGTGCTTAACTAGCAAAAATGAGCACACAATGCCAGCCTTACGCAGAATGGCAATAGAATTAATGAACAGAAATATTTCAAATCCAATTATACTGAATATTAACAGTCAATGGAATACCGTTGATGAACATTTAATTCATTATGCCACTACAGCCGGTGCACTTTTATTAGATGGTATGGGTGACGGACTATGGTTGGAAATAGAACAACAACAATATAATAATTTAGCACAAAACAACACAGCTGCCAGTGGCAGAAATTATGTTCAAAATACCAGCGTAGAAGCCTTTTTAAATAATACAGCATTTGGGATTTTACAAGCCACCCGTTGCAGAATTTCTAAAACAGAGTACATATCTTGTCCTAGTTGCGGCCGAACACTATTTGATTTACAGGAAACTACCGCACAAATAAGAGCTAAAACGCACCACTTAAAAGGTGTAAAAATAGCTATTATGGGTTGTATTGTAAATGGCCCCGGAGAAATGGCCGA
>JAGWPI010000126.1 GCA_028877005.1 Bacteroidota bacterium
CAGGTACGCGGTACAGTTAGTTTACCACATGGTACAGGTAAAACCAAACGTGTTTTGGTATTGTGTACACCTGATAAGGAAGATGCTGCAAAGCAGGCTGGAGCAGATTATGTTGGCCTCGATGAATTTATCCAAAAAATAGAATCAGGATGGGTAGATGTAGATGTAATTATAGCTACTCCTTCCGTAATGCCTAAAATTGGTAAATTAGGTAAAGTTTTAGGTCCGCGTAACTTAATGCCTAACCCAAAAACCGGTACAGTTACCAACGATGTAGCTGCTGCTGTAAACGAGGTTAAAGGTGGTAAAATTGCATTCAAAGTAGATAAAGCGGGTATTGTACATGCATCTATTGGGCGAGTTTCATTCGACGCCAATAAAATTGCAGAAAATGCTACTGAATTAATTAATGCCATTTTAAAATTAAAACCTTCTACCGCAAAAGGAACTTATTTAAAAGGTGTTAATATGGCCAGTACCATGAGCCCCGGAATTACCTTAGACGCAAAATCATTAGCCAACTAAGTCCCGGTGATTCGGATTTCCGAAAATGACCCGGGTATTTAAAAAATTAGTTATGACCAAAGAACAAAAAAATGAAGTGATTGAGCTTTTAAAAGAAAAGTTCTCTCAATACAATAACTTTTATATTACTGACACTGAATCACTAACAGTAGAGCAAGTTGGTAAATTAAGGAAAGCTTGTTTTGATAAAAATGTAGAATTAAAAGTTGCTAAAAATACATTAATTAAAAAGGCATTAGAAGCTATTGATGCAGAAAAATATACAGGTGTGTATGAATCGCTGCACAATGTAACTGCCTTGCTTTTTTCTGAAAATCCAAAAGATCCGGCTTTAATTATTTCTTCTTTCAGAAAAGCAAGTAATAATGAAAAGCCTCAATTAAAAGCCGCTTTTATTAATGGTGATATTTATAGTGGTGATGCAAATCTTGCCACACTAACAAAAATCAAAACAAAAGACGAATTAATAGGTGAAGTAATCGGATTATTACAATCACCTGCTAAACGTGTACTCGCTGCTTTATTGCATCACCACGAAAAGCAGGCAGAAACCGCTACTATAGCCGAATAGTTAATTAAAATTTTATAACCAACACCTCTGAGGTAAAAATGGGGTATTTTTCCATAACCTTCCGCCGGAGCAAACGCAATGAAGGCGGTTTTTAAAACTTAAATATTATGGCAGACGTAAAAGCATTAGCCGAAACCCTTGTAGGTTTAACCGTTAAAGAAGTACAAGAATTAGCAGACGTATTAAAAGCAGAATATGGTATTGAACCTGCCGCTGCTGCAGCTGTTGTAGTTGCAAGTGGCGACGGCGGTGGTGCCGCTGCTGCTGCAGAACAAACTTCATTTGATGTGATTCTGAAAAGCGGTGGAGCCAGCAAATTAAACGTGGTTAAAATTGTTAAAGAATTAACCGGTTTAGGTTTAAAAGAAGCAAAAGATTTAGTTGATGGTGCACCAAAACCAGTAAAAGAAGGTATTTCTAAAGCTGAAGCGGAAGAATTAGCCAACAAACTGAAAGATGCAGGTGCAGAAGTAGAAATTAAATAATTGCGCTTAAAGTCATTGATTTATTACCTCCGAGCTATATTCGGAGGTAATTTTTTTAGGCCAAATTATGCAGATGCATTCGCAATAAGTAAACATAAACAAATACTATTTCTCTAATAAAATCAATCATAATTCAATTGGTAAATAAAATTTGTTTTTTCTTTCACCTCCTTTCCGTACTTTTGCGATCCTTATTTTAAGGCATTTAGATTCCGGTGACTGGGAATGGCCATTAAATCCCTTTCATCTTTGTATAACAGAGCGCCGGGAACCTATCGTTTCCCTATTTATTAGCTAAAACCGGTTTTACAAAATACTATGTCAACAACAACACTGAACAAAAGGATCAACTTTGGCAAAACAAAAAACTTAGCTGAAGCACCTGATTTACTAGACATTCAACTTGAATCATTTCGTGAATTTTTTCAGTTAGAAACTACGCCTGATAAAAGGAACGTAGAAGGATTATTCCGTGTATTTAAGGAAAATTTCCCCATTACTGATACACGTAATATTTTCGTACTGGAATTTTTAGATTATTTTATCGACCCTCCACGTTATTCAATTGAAGAATGTATGGAACGCGGATTAACTTATGCCGTTCCATTAAAAGCCAAACTTCGTTTAAGTTGTAATGATGAAGAACATGTGGACTTTCAAACCATTGTTCAGGATGTATTTTTAGGAAATATCCCTTATATGACACCCCGCGGTACCTTTGTAGTAAATGGTGCTGAGCGCGTTGTTGTATCTCAACTACACCGCTCTCCAGGTGTGTTCTTCGGCCAATCAGTGCACCCCAACGGCACAAAAATATATTCTGCCCGTGTTATTCCTTTTAAAGGAGCTTGGATGGAATTTGCTACCGATATCAATAATGTAATGTATGCCTACATTGACCGCAAGAAGAAATTTCCTGTAACTACTTTATTGCGTTCAATAGGTTATGAAACAGATAAAGATATTCTTGAACTATTTGGAATGGCCGATGAGGTAAAAACCGATAAAAAAGAATTATCCAAATTTATTGGAAAAAAATTGGCAGCCCGTGTTTTAAGAACTTGGGTAGAAGATTTTGTAGACGAAGATTCAGGGGAGGTGGTATCTATTGAGCGTAACGAAATTGTAATGGAACGCGATACTATATTAGATGAAGATGCCATTGATACCATTATTGAATTAGGAGTTAAAAGCGTATTTATTCAAAAAGAAGATGTAGGTGGTGATTACGCAATTATATATAATACATTAAATAAAGATACCTCTAATAGTGAATTAGAAGCTGTGCAACATATTTATCGCCAATTACGTGGCGCTGATGCACCAGATAATGAAACTGCCAGAGGTATTATCGATAAATTATTTTTTTCTGACAAACGTTATGATTTAGGTGAAGTAGGCCGGTATAAAATTAACCGCAAACTAAACCTCGATTTATCTATAGAGAAAAAGGTACTAACTAGGTTAGATATTATCGAAATCATTAAATACTTGGTTCGTTTAACAAATGGTAAGGCAGAAGTAGATGATATTGACCATTTAAGTAATCGTAGGGTTAGAACAGTTGGAGAGCAATTATATGCCCAATTTGGGGTTGGTTTAGCCAGAATGGCTCGTACCATTCGCGAAAGAATGAATGTGCGCGACAATGAGGTGTTTACCCCTGTAGATCTTATTAATGCCCGAACATTGTCTTCTGTTATTAACTCCTTTTTTGGAACATCTCAATTATCTCAATTTTTAGACCAAACCAATCCATTATCTGAAATTACCCACAAACGTAGAATTTCAGCTTTAGGACCCGGTGGTTTAAGCAGAGAAAGAGCCGGTTTTGAAGTGCGTGACGTACACTATTCACACTATGGTCGTTTGTGTACTATTGAAACACCAGAAGGTCCAAATATTGGATTGATTTCAACCCTTTGTGTACATGCTACCATCAATGATATGGGCTTTATAGAAACCCCGTACCGTAAAGTAGAAAATGGCAAAGTAAATTTAAAAGAATTAACATATTTAAGTGCAGAAGAAGAAGATAGCGCTAAAATTGCACAAAGTAATACACCTTTAACACCTGATGGTGAATTTGCTGTAGATCAAGTAATTTCTCGTGAAACAGGCGATTTCCCCATCTTAGATAAAGAGGAAGTTGAATACATGGACGTTGCACCTAACCAAATTGTTGGGTTAAGTGCATCTTTAATCCCTTTCTTAGAACACGATGATGCCAATAGAGCTTTAATGGGATCTAATATGCAGCGTCAAGCTGTGCCTTTAATTAGATTGGAATCTCCCATTGTAGGTACCGGTCTAGAAGGTAAAGCTGCTCGTGATGCCAGAATTCAAATTCATGCAGAAGGCGATGGTGTAATTGAATTTGTAGATGCCAACGAAATTCATGTTCGATATGAAAGGAGTGAAATAGACAGACTTATTTCATTTGATGATGACTTAAGAATTTATAAATTAACCAAATTCATTAAGACAAACCAAGCTACTTCTATTAATTTAAGACCTGCTGTAAAAAAAGGTCAACTGGTTAAAAAAGGTGACTTTTTAACCGAGGGTTATGCTACTCAAAATGGTGAATTAGCTTTAGGTAGAAACTTACAAGTGGCATTTATGCCATGGAAAGGTTATAACTTTGAAGATGCTATTGTAATAAATGAAAAGGTTGTAAGAGAAGATTTATTTACTTCTATTCATATTGATGAATATGAATTAGAAGTTCGTGATACTAAATTAGGCGAAGAAGAGTTAACTCCCGATATTCCCAATGTTTCAGAAGAAGCTACCAAAGATTTGGATGAAAATGGCATTATCAGAATAGGCGCTTCTATTAAAGAAGGCGATATTTTAATAGGGAAAATTACACCTAAAGGTGAGTCAGATCCTACTCCGGAAGAAAAATTATTAAGAGCAATTTTTGGCGATAAAGCCGGTGATGCTAAAGACGCGTCTTTAAAAGCACCTAATGGTACGGAAGGGGTTGTAATTGATAAAAAATTATTTCAACGCGCAAAAAAAGATAAAAATAGCAAGCAAAAAGAAAAATCTCAATTAGAAAAAGTTGAAAAAGTACATCAGCAAAATGTAGAAATTTTGAAAGAACAATTGCATAGTAAGTTGCAAGTGTTGCTTAAAGATAAAACTTCAGCTGGTGTAACAAATACTTTTGGTGAAGTTTTAATTGGAAAGGGTGCTAAATTTAATGCCAAAAATATTGCTGCAATTGAGTTTCAAAGTGTAAATCCATTAGGCTGGACAGGTGAAGCAGAAACAGATCATTATATTAATACAATGTTACATAATTATAGTATTAAATATAATGAAGAATTAGGAAGATATAAAAGAGAAAAATTTAATATATCTATTGGTGATGAATTACCTGCAGGTGTTTTAAAATTAGCTAAAGTGTATTTGGCTGTTAAACGCAAATTAAAAGTAGGTGATAAAATGGCCGGACGCCACGGTAACAAAGGTATTGTGGCTAAAATTGTTCGTGCAGAAGATATGCCTTTTATGGAAGATGGTACACCAGTTGATATTGTTCTTAACCCACTAGGGGTACCTTCTCGTATGAACTTAGGTCAGATTTATGAAACCATTTTGGGTTGGGCCGGAAAAAAATTAGGTGTAAAATTTGCTACCCCCATTTTTGATGGAGCCAGCACAACTGAAATTGAAAAATATTGCGAAGAGGCCAATATTCCCTTAAATGGACATACCTATTTGTATGATGGAGAAACAGGAGAACGTTTTGACCAAAAAGCAACAGTTGGTGTAATTTATATGATTAAACTTCATCACATGGTGGATGATAAAATGCACGCTCGTTCTATTGGACCTTATAGCTTAATTACCCAACAACCATTGGGTGGTAAAGCACAATTTGGTGGTCAGCGTTTTGGTGAGATGGAAGTTTGGGCTTTGGAAGCCTATGGTGCAGCTAATATATTACAGGAATTACTAACATTAAAATCTGATGATATCATTGGTCGTGCTAAAACTTATGAAGCCATAGTAAAAGGTGAAAATATACCGAAAGCCGGTGTTCCTGAATCATTCAATGTATTGGTTCATGAATTAAGAGGTTTAGGTCTTGATCTTAAATTTGAATAATTCACCAAATAATAGAGTAATAAAAGCCGTTTGATTCAAACGGCTTTTTTATTCATGAAATTTTACTAATCCAGCAATTAATAAAAGTCAATTTTTTTACTTCTATCATTTTTTAGTATTTCATTCATAATAAAACATCTAAATTGTACCTAAAATATTCTATTATGCGTCTTCTGATTGCTATTTGCTGTTCTTTAAGTGCTCTATTAGGTATAAGTCAACCTCATGAATATTACATGCTGGTAGGTAGTTACACCAACCATATAGAGGTATACAAGTTTAATACAAATACAGGTAAAGCTAATTTGGTAAGTACATTTACAGGAACATCTAATCCCTCTTATTTAACGGTAACAAATAATGGCAATTTTGTATATGCAGTAAATGAAAATCACAAGGAAATACCTGGAGCTGTTAGTGCTTTTTCATTCAATAAAAAAAATGGCACTCTACAATTACTGAATACTACACCAAGTGGTGGAGATGACCCTTGCTATATTGATGTAGATGCTACAAGTACTTGGGCTGCTGTTGCAAATTACAGCAGCGGCAGTTTTTCTATGTTAAAAATTAATGTAGATGGTTCATTACAACCATTAGCTCAAAACATAGAGCACCATGGATACAGCATTAATGTTACGCGTCAGGAGCAGGCTCATGTTCATTGTACCATCTTTTCTCCCGATAATAAATATTTGTTTGTAGATGATTTAGGAACAGATAAAGTGTATCAATATCACTTTAATCCCACTAACGACAATACACCTATTTCTGAAATTGATACCGCTTTATTCGATGTACCCGACGGGTATGGTCCCAGACATTTAACATTTAGCCCTAATAAAAAATTTGCCTATTTAATTACTGAATTAGCCGGTAAAGTAATTTGTTTTGATTATGATAGTACTTCAGGTAAACTCCATGCCATACAAACTATTGCATCATGTGTAGTAGGAGACCCTAATGAAAGAGGAAGTGCAGATATACATATTACACCCGATGGGAAATATTTGTATACCTCTAACAGAGGCAAAGCAAATGATATTACTATTTACAGAATTGCTGCCAATGGTACTTTAACCGAATTAGGTCATCAATCTACATTAGGTATTCATCCTCGAAATTTTGCCATTGATCCAACAGGAAAATTTTTATTGGTTGCTAATAGGGATACCAATAATATAGTAGTATTTACCATATATAAAAGTACAGGTATGTTGGTACCAACAGGTGTACAAATTAAAACCGACAAGCCGGTTTGTATTAAATTATTTCCTGTTCAATAAATATTCTTTTAATACTTGGAATTTTGGCGGCATTGTAATACTATTTTTTTGTTTTGTAAAAAGATGCTGAATTGAATTTGGTAATGGTATCTGAATATCTACAGCTTTCTTAACTATATCGGGAAATTTAACAGGATGAGCTGTTGCAGCAATGTAACCTTCTTCATTAGGGAATAGTTCTAAATATTGCGATAGTGCCTTGTATGCAACTGCGGCGTGTGGGTCTAACAAATAATTGTGCTCTAAATAAACTGTACGAATGGTTTCAATAGTGGTTACATCATCAATACTATAACTACTTATCTTACTTTTTAATGCCGGAAACGAATGCTTAAATATTTCTAAAATTCTAATAAAATTACTTGGATTGCCAACATCCATGGCATTTGAATAAGTAGCAACTGTTGGTTTTGTGCTATATATACCTGTTTCTAAATAGTCTGTTA
>JAGWPI010000127.1 GCA_028877005.1 Bacteroidota bacterium
AATGCAACAGTTACTGCATATGGACGATACGCATCCCAAACCTTCAATGAAAGCCCTTTTGTATTAAGTATTTGTTGTATTTTTTTCAATGCTATTGCCACAGGCTTACGCACATATACTGTATTAAAATGCGCCGGATACATATTGGTATGCATAAAATTATGATTACCGGCATATCTTATTTCAATATTTAAATTGGGTATGAACTTGTTTAAATTAATCATATGTAAACTATCTATAAGTACATCTTTTTGTAAATATTGCCTGCTTTTTTCAGGAATGAATGTTGTATATTTAGATTTTGGCACAGTACTTGGACGGATGCTGCAACCTAGCATCGTCAATATCCCTATACTGCCTAAACAGCTTACAAAATTTAGCCAACTATTTTTTAAGTAATGGGGCATTGTCGGTAATTATTTCAGGAACATCCTGTCAAAATTTCATTTTTAGAAAATCTAGAAGCAATATTTGCTATAGATACTAATATACAACATATCACTTTTACGATAAATTAGGTATTGAAAATAGAATATTTTGCAATAGACATTGGTTATTAAAATATATTAACAAAACTGTCAATTTTTTATTTTAAAATGATAAAAAGTAAATAGACAGTATTTTTTCATTAAAAAATTCAAAATGAAGTTTTTTTTACTTAACTTTTTCTTTTTTTTCTTTTGTGTTATAGTAGGTAAAACGCAAGATAGTTTATCTGTAAATACTGCTAAAAAACCAAAGGTAGTAACCGGAATTGCTAGTTTTTATAGTTTAAACTTAACAGGTACAAAAACGGCCACTGGTGAAAGGTTTGATAATAAAAACATGACTGCGGCAAGCAATAGTTTTAAATTAAATACTTGGGTTAGGGTTACAAATCTGCGTAATAATACATCTGTAATTGTTCGAATTAATGATAGAATGAGTAAACATTTGGCAAAAAAGGGGCGAGTAATTGATTTAAGCCGAACTGCTGCCCGAAAATTACAATTTATGAAACGCGGATTGGTAAAAGTAAGGGTAGAGGAAGTGGATAAGGACACTTTGCAATAAAATGTGAACATTAACTGAATATTAAAAATGCAAAAATTTCATTAAAATTGAATAACCCCTTTATTTTTGCTACAATAAAATTAACATTATGAAGAAAACCCTACTACTTTTAATCAATTTTGGCAGTATGCTTACTGTATTCAGCCAAGAAGCAACTCAGCTGATAAAACGGCCTTCTTTGAGTATCAACTTTTTTCTCAAGGATTTCCGAACTCCCGATTTAATCAGCAGCAGTTCTATTACTACTGTTTTCGAAAACAAACAATGGACTAAAATGCGTGACATGTCTCCAGGTTTAAATGTGCAGTATTTTCAAGGATTAACTGACCATTTAGATTTCATGGCTGGACTTGGCGGTTCATTCCTTAAATATCCTTTTTTATACAAAAGTGGTTTACAAACACCTGTACAAGACAAATTTTTATTAGAAGCAGATGCTAGTGTAAATTTAAAATTGTTGACAGATAAGTATTTTATGGTACCTTATTTATCTGCAGGTATAGGCGCATCAATGTATGCAGGTACATATTTTGGTGCCTATATTCCTGTTGGAACAGGCTTGCAATTTAATTTGGGAGAGGATAATTTTATCAATTTGCAATACTCCTATCATTTAGGTGTATCTGATTTAACCAATTATAATTTTCAATATAGTTTAGGTTTCTCATCGCCTATTGCGCCGGGTAAAAAACAAGTGAAAGTTGCACCAACTCCACCCCCCCCAGTAAAAGTAGAACCTAAGGACACTGACGGAGATGGAATTCCTGATGATAAAGACCAATGCCCTACCGTTCCTGGTGTGGCAAAATATAATGGATGTCCAATACCCGATACTGATGGCGATGGTGTTAATGATGATAATGATAAATGCCCTACTGTACCCGGATTAGCAAAATATAATGGATGCCCAATACCCGATACAGATGGTGATGGTATTAATGATGATGAGGATAAATGCCCCACAGTAGCAGGTGTAGCCCGTTATCAAGGATGCCCTGTTCCTGATACAGATGGTGATGGTATTAATGATGAGGAAGATAAATGCCCCAATGTTTTTGGTGTAAAAGAAAATTTTGGATGCCCTGTTGTAAAAGAAGAAGTAATTGTAAAAGTTAAAACAATAGCAAAAAATATCTTTTTCTCTACCGGAAGCGCACAATTAATTGCCAATTCATACAAGCCCTTAGGTGAGGTTGTGAAAATCTTACAAGATGATCCTAACTTAAAGTTAGATATTGAAGGTTATACTGATAATGTTGGCAGCGAAGCTGTAAACCAAGCTTTAAGTGAAAAAAGAGCTAATGCAGTAATGCAATATTTTATTGATAAGGGTGGAATTAGCGCAGATAGGTTGCATGCAGCAGGTTATGGTTCTCAAAAACCAATTGCCGATAATAAAACCGCAAAGGGTAGGGCCATGAATAGAAGGGTTGAATTAAACCTTCGGTACTATTAGTAATTATATATATACTTATTAAAGCGGCAGCCAAAAATTTTTTTTGGCTGCCGCTTTTTATTGGAAGACGGGGATAAATTTTCTACTTAACTCATGCTAAAAGTATTTATTATACTATTGCATTTTATGGTTACTGATTATTAGTAAACAAATTATGCAGGCAAAAATATTGCTATATTTTTTTAAGTAACTTTTTTAAATGTTAGTTAGTTACTTATACATTAATTCATAATACTCATGCGCCATTCTATTACTGTCAAACTGAAAGCGAACATCGCGCATTCCATTTTTCATAATTTGACGCCAAGTTTCAAAATTTTTGTAATATAAGGGTACAATTTGTTGTTCTAAGATTTCATACATTTTATTTAAATCGTAATTATCTTGATCGTGTACACTTAAATTTTCATAATCGGCTTTGGGTACAACAAAACCATTATTACCATGATTCACAAATTCAGGAATCCATCCATCATCGGTTGAAAAGTTAACGGCACCATTCATGGCTGCTGTCATACCACTTGTTCCGGAAGCCTCTCTAGGTACTCGCGGATTATTTAACCAAACATCTGCAGCCTGTTTAAGTCGTTTACTTAAAGTAAGTTCATACCCAATAAGAACGGCAACATTTTTATAATTTTTACTTAAATGAACTAGATTATTGAATTGGCTAATGGCCGGATAATCAACTGGGTAAGGTTTACCTGCCCAAATAATTTGTACAGGTTGGTCAATACTATTAATTAATTTTTCAAATCTCTCTAAATCTTGTGTTAGAAAATCGGCTCTTTTATAACCTGCAAATCTTCTTGCCCATACTATAGTAAGTACATTTGGATCAAATAATTTTCCGGTTTGGTCGGCTACAATTTCAAAAGCTCTTTTCTTTAAATAATTTTTTCTGTCATCAAAAGCCAAGTCATTACCTTCTTCCATGGCTTTGTATAATTGTTTATCTGCCCAATAACGCCAGTTTTGTGCATTAGTAATATGAATTATTTCACAAATGCCGGAATAATGACTCCACATTTTTCTGCTTACTTCACCGTGTAATCGACTAACGCCATTGGCTTTGCGTGCAAACCGTAAAGCAGCTAAAGAATGATTAAACAAATCATCTGTAATACCGGTTAATCGTCTTACTTCATCTATACTTATGCCGCAGAAATAACTCATTTTTTGACATAAATAAATATCATGTTTTTCATTACCGGCTTCTTCAGGTGTATGTGTAGTAAATACCAAATGCTCTTTAACCTTTTCAACACTTTTAAATTTATTCATTAAATAAAAAGCAGCCGATACACCATGTGCCTCATTTAAATGATAAACATCCGGATTAAATCCTAATTCATCCATTAGTTTGGCACCACCAATACCCAATAACATAAATTGGGCAATTTTTGTAGAAACATTTGCATCATATAATCGGTGCGAAATGGTTTGTGATACATAATCATTTTCAGGTAAATCGGTTGTTAATAAAAATAATGGAGCCGATTTAAAAGTTTCAGGATTTAAATAATAAGCTTTTACCCAAACCGGATGATCATGAATAATAATTTGAAATTTAATACCTGTATCCTCTAAAAAGGAATAAATTTTTTCCATCCAGGTTGGCTGTAAAGTTTGATCCTGATTTCTAGTTTGGTCGTAGTATCCATACTTCCACAATATACCAATACCTACCATATTTTGCCTAAGTTCGTAAGCGCTGCGTAGATGAGAGCCCGCCAAAAATCCTAAGCCTCCACTATAAATTTTTAAGGGTTGATGAATGGCAAATTCCATTGAAAAATATGCCGCTCTTTTATTGTACTGTTCACTTACAACATAAGGCACATGGTAGCTACGAAAGTTCATAAATTTCTTTTTCTTAATTGGTTATTTGAATTGGGGTTGCAAGATAATCGCTTTTATTTAAAATGTATTTTTTACACATTAATTCTACATAAATGGTGAAACTATGTTAAATGAATGAATTAATAAGCATAAAGTTGTAAATTTTATAAACCGCAAACGTTTGAATAATGAGATATTCTACATTACTAGAATAAGGAACTTATTTTTTCTTTAATTTTTTTATTGGTTTTTGTTTTGTGTAAGTATCATCAAAATAGCATTGAATACCCCTTTTATTACCGCATTTCCCATTCTCTTTAAAGGTTATTTTATTTTCTTTAAATAAAAATTCAATGCTGCAAGGTTCACCAATTTCCCTATAAATAGCTTTATCATCACTTACCATTTTCATGGTACCTTTTAATTCACCAATGCAGTTATTTTCTTTTTCAAAATGAATAAAAAAATTATATATTTTTGTCGATTTACCATCTCTTATTGCAATAAAATTTTTTGCATTTAAATTATAGTTGCCGCTGTGTTTGTTCTTTTGAGGCAAAGTATCAATTGGATTTATAATAGTATTGTTTTTTAACGCATCTTCATTGCCATCATTCATAGCTATCATAAAAGTGTTTCCGGAATTATATACCCATCCTGTTCGAGTATATAGCAATTTTTTATCTAAATTGTATTTTTCTCGACTAATTAAAAATGTGGGTTCTTTATTAATATATACACTGTGTACATATCCATCATTTTGTTTAGATTCAATTAAATTTTTTGCAGCCAAAAATTCATTTTTATCGTTAAACACAAATACACCTAATTGGGTATTGTTTTTATAACTAAAATTAGCTAGTATATATTTTTCTCTTAATTTTTGGATACTGCCCACAGGATGTATGATGGCACTTTTATTGATATGAAAATGCTTTAAAATAGTATCTGGTATAAACTGAGACATGGCTTTTAATCCAATTACAGTAGTGTCGGAAAACGTATTGATATTAGTGTCGGCAATTGTAATGGGTAAGTTAAGCGCAGAGAAGGCTGCAAAGAAATCACTAGATCGAATTGGCTTTGTACCACTTAAGTCGCTTGTATGGTTATGACAACTAAC
>JAGWPI010000128.1 GCA_028877005.1 Bacteroidota bacterium
AAAAACATCAAAAGCTGTTTCAAACCCACCAACAAATTTCTTGGCTTTATTTACCAAACTGCCCGCAAAAGTATTCGCAAAAAATGTTTGAGAGTTTGTTTCTATCTTTTGAAAGGCAAAATCTCTGAGATCCCGCACCATTTTTGACATAAATTTTGTATATACAAAAAATTATTCTTCTATTTCCTGAGAAAATCCTTCGGTACTTTGCTTCATGGCATTATCACGTTCCATTTCAATAATCCAGTCTTTTCTTCTTAATTCAAAATTAGTTCCCAAATATAACCGGCGTACTTTTTCATCTTGGGCCAATTCTTCGGCAGTGCCATGTTTAAATATCTTCCCTTCAATAAGCAAATAAGCCCTATCGCAAATAGAGAGGGTTTCATTTACATTGTGATCGGTTATAAGTATACCAATATTTTTATATTTTAATTTAGCTACAACAGTTTGAATGTCCTCTACTGCAATGGGATCAACACCGGCAAAAGGTTCATCTAATAATATAAACTTTGGATCTACTGCTAATGCACGGGCTATTTCAGTTCTCCTTCTTTCTCCACCACTTAAACTATCGCCATTATTGTGTCGTACATGGTGTAGATTAAATTCGTTGAGCAATTGTTCCAGTTTTTCGTGCCTTTGTTTTTTTGAGAGATTTGTCATCTCTAATACAGCCATAATATTGTCTTGTACTGTTAATTTTCTAAATACACTGGCTTCTTGCGGCAAATAGCCAATACCCATTTGTGCCCTTTTATACATCGGTAATTTGGTAATATCAACCTTATCTAAAAAAACACGTCCTTCATCCGGCTTTATTAAACCTACCACCATATAAAAAGTAGTAGTTTTACCGGCACCATTAGGGCCTAATAAACCAACAATTTCGCCTTGTTGCACATTTACACTTACTTTACTTACAACGGTACGGCCTTTGTAACTTTTAACTAATGCTTCTGTATGTATGGTTAAACTCAATGAATATTATTTTTAGCAAAAATAGATGGAGATGATGGATATTACAGCGAATTTATTGATTTAGCGAAATATTATGAAAGAAGTGGGCATAAAAAAACCGACAATAATTTACTGTCGGTAAAAGAATGTAACCCAATCTGTTCATTACTCATTATGCGCACCAATATAAAAAGCTGCAGCCGCCAAACCTAAATCTTTTAATAACATGGTCATTGAAAGCGTGCTCATTTGTGCATTAGCAGGATGCATTAAGGCCGGCAGGTGCAATAAAACAACAAATAATAACAACATAAGACCTAATAAATAACAAGCCAATCGGGTTTGCTTGTTAATAATGATGGCTATAGCAGCCAAAATTAATGCCACACCCACCAAGTATACCCAAAAAACCGGAGCCGGGAAGTATTGTGGAACATAACCACTCATTGCATTGCCCATTTTAAGATGGTTAATACCAAATACTGCCATTACCAATGCATATACAATACTTGATATGCGAGAAACAATGTTTTTGTTCATAGTTAGGAGTTTTGATTTTGTTGAGAAGATAGAAAAGATTTTTGAATTAATCAAATACAAAAAATAAAAAACACCTCAAAAGAGGTGTTGGATACTAACTTTTGTTCTTTGTTTACTCCATTTTTTCAGGGCGCATTTGAGGAAACAACAGCACATCTTGAATGGAAGGTTGGTTAGTCATTAACATGCACAATCTGTCTATGCCAATACCAATGCCGGATGTGGGGGGCATACCATATTCTAATGCTCGTAAAAAATCATAATCAATATACATGGCTTCTTCATCACCACGCTGCATAAGTTTAACCTGCTCTTCAAAACGTTCGCGCTGATCAATAGGATCATTTAATTCACTATATGCATTAGCAATTTCTTTTCCATTTACCATTAATTCAAAACGTTCAACCAATCCGGATTTGCTTCTATGTTTTTTTGTTAATGGACTCATTTCAACCGGATAATCAATAATAAAGGTAGGTTGCACGTATGTATGCTCGCTGGTAGCGCCAAATATTTCATCAATTAATTTCCCTTTTCCAATATTATCTGCCACATCAATATGCAATTGATGACAAACTTTTCTGAGTGCGGCTTCATCCATATTACTAATGTCAATACCTGTATTTTCTTGTATTGCATCAAAAATACTGATACGTTTAAAAGGTGCTTTAAAATTAATAATAGCATCACCTACTTTTACTTCGGTTGTACCATGTAAAGTCAGTGCTACTTTTTCGAGGAGTTGCTCAGTTATTTCCATCATCCAGAAATAATCTTTATAAGCTGTATACCATTCTAATATGGTAAATTCAGGGTTGTGTGTTCTATCCATTCCTTCATTTCTGAAGTTTCTACTAAATTCATACACCCAATCAAAACCACCCACAATTAATCTTTTTAAATATAACTCATTGGCAATACGTAAAT
>JAGWPI010000129.1 GCA_028877005.1 Bacteroidota bacterium
AGTGTTAGTATTCGAAAAACTCCTAGTTTGGCAAAAATCCATCGATTATGCGGTTATCTTGATTCAAATAGCCGACACGCTCCCACAACGCTACCAATTTTCATTTAGCGACCAGCTTCGCCGCGCTGCTTTATCTATTCCAAACAATATTCATCCGGATACTGCACAATTACAGCATATTTCATTAGTAAATGTAGATGATTTAGCAAAAATTAATGATGCAACTCTTCAAAAACGTCAGGCAGAAATACCAAAAGCTTTAGCCATTATTCATGAATTTGAAACAGAATTTTATGAATGGCTGGAAAGTAGAAAGTTTGTTCCTATTATTAAAGCAGTAAAAAAGAAATTAGAAGATATGAACCACTGTGAAATGTTTAATGCTGTTTATGCTGCTAATCATCACAATATTAATACTGAAGAAGCAGTGCAAAAAGCAGTTAAAAACATGGCAGTTAAACTACGCAATAATTTTAATCCCGGATGTAATTTTATAGAAGCCATTAACGATTTTATCACCATCAGCAATAATTGATTTTTTTATACAAATCATGGCAATAATTAAAATTGGAACAAGAGAAAGCCAATTAGCCGTTTGGCAGGCAACATTGGTGCAAACATTATTAAGTAAACAAAATATTCAGAGCGAATTAAAGTATATAAAAAGTGATGGAGATATTGATTTAGTAACCCCACTGTATGCCCTTGGTGTACAAGGCGTCTTCACCAAAACCTTAGATGCAGCTCTATTAAATAGCCATATTGACATTGCTGTACACTCCATGAAAGATGTACCTACCCAATTAGCAAAAGGCATAATTCAAGCAGCAGTTTTACCTAGAGCATCTTACCAGGATATTTTGGTTTTTAAAGATAATACAAATTTTTTAAATAACTTACAGTCAACAGCCATTATTGCTACCAGTAGTATTCGCCGTAAAGCACAGTGGCTGAACCGCTATCCAAACCATACTATTGAAAACTTACGCGGTAATGTAAATACCCGCTTACAAAAAGTAAAAGAAAATGCATGGGATGGTGCCATATTTGCTGCAGCCGGTTTAGAAAGAATTGAGATGCGCCCTAAACAATCTATATTATTAGATTGGATGTTACCCGCACCCGCACAAGGTGCTATTGTAATTGTTTGTAGAGAAGAAGATATAAAAACATATAACATAATACATGAATTAAATAATTTAGATACGGACATTTGCACAAAAATTGAACGCCAGTTTTTGCAAGCCTTAATGGGTGGATGTGCAACACCTATTAGTGCTTTGGCCACTATTGTAGATAAAAAAGTAAATTTTAAAGGAAATATTACCAGCCCAGATGGCAAATTTCAATTTACAATAGAAAAAAATGCACCGCTTACACATGCAGCTACAATTGGGCAGGTAGCAGCTGCAGAACTTTTGCAAACAGATGCCAAAAAGATTATAGAATCTATTCAACATGCAAAACAATCCTAAAATCCCGGTTTTAAGCACCCGACCATTAGATCCAATTATTATAAATAATGCGGAAGCTAGGGGCATTACAATAGATTGTATTCCATTTATAGAAACCACAGCCATCATAAACGAAACAATTATCCAAATAATTCATGAACTGGCTCAAAAAAAAATTACAGCCATTTTTACCAGCATGAATGCAGTTGATGCTGTAACGGCACAACTATTACAAATACCTAAATGGGATATTTATTGTTTAGGAGGTATTACAAAGGAAAAAGTTATCCAGTTTTTTGGCGAAAAACACTTCAAAGGAAGTGCCAAAAGCGCCGGCTTATTAGCCGAAAAAATTATTGAACATCAACCCAGCCATGAATTGATATTTTTTTGTGGCGACCAACGAATGGATGAATTACCCGAAACATTAGCTGCCAATCAATTTCCAACAAAACAAGTAATTGTATACAACACTATTCAAACTCCTATTGAAGTTTCTAAAAATTATCAAGGCATTGTTTTTTTTAGCCCAAGTGCTGTTCATAGTTTCTTTTCCGCAAATACTATACCGTTATCTACTATTTTATTTGCAATTGGCAAAACAACAGCCGCCACCATTCAAACCTATGTTCAAAACAAAATTATTACCAGCGAATGGCCCGGAAAAGAGCAAATGATTGATTTAGTAATGAACTATTTTAAACCAATTAATATTAAGGCATGAGTGTATTAAAAAATGATTTGATTTTACGAACACTAAGAGGCGAAAAAACAGAACGCATACCGGTTTGGATGATGAGACAGGCTGGTAGATATTTACCTCAATACATGGAATTAAGAAATAAATACAGCTTTTTTGAACGTTGCCAAACGCCCGATTTAGCCTGCCAAATTACACTGCAACCTGTTGATATAATTGGCGTAGATGCTGCTATATTATTTTCCGATATTTTAGTAGTACCCCAGGCCATGGGGCTTGAAGTTCAATTAATTGAAAGTAAAGGCCCAATTTTACCTCATCCAATTCATTCGGCTAATGATTTAACCCGTATTCGTGTTCCTAATGTTCATGAAACTTTAGGATATGTTTTTGATGCAATCAAACTTATCAAAAAAGAACTGAATGGCCGTGTACCCTTAATTGGCTTTGCTGGCGCCCCATGGACCTTACTTTGCTACATGGTTCAGGGAAAAGGCTCCAAAACTTTTGATGAAGCCAAATCTTTTTGCTTTCAACAACCTGCATTGGCACATCAATTATTACAAATGATTACTGACACTACAATTGCCTATTTAAAAGAACAAGTTGTGGCAGGGGCAGATACAGTTCAAATATTTGACAGTTGGGGAGGCTTATTAAGTAAGGCCGATTTTGAAACAATTTCACTACCTTATATTCAACAAATTGTAGCAGCTATAAAACCATATGCACCAGTTATTGTTTTTGCTAAAGGGGCTTGGTATAGTTTAAATGAAATGGCACAAACCGGTGCAGCAGCATTAGGTATAGATTGGTGTACACCCCCTGAAATGGCAAGAAAATTTGCCGGAAATACTGTTGTATTGCAAGGTAATTTTGATCCGGCAAAACTACTTTCACCCATTCCAATTATTCAAACAGAAGTTAAAGCAATGCTGCAAGCTTTTGGAGGTCAACACCATATTGCAAATTTGGGACATGGTATTTTACCCAATGTACCCGTAAGTCATGCCAAAGCATTTGTTGATACAGTTAAAGAATGGCAGCCCAATGTTTAATGTAGCTTATCATGGATACAAATTTTTTACCTAATAACAATACAAAAGCATTTAGAGATGAATGGATACAATTCATTCATCAACTACAAAACACCATTTGTACTGCAATTGAACAAACAGATGGTAAAGCTGTCTTTATACAAGATGAATGGCAACGCAACGATGATGGGACAGGTGGCGGAGGTATAACTAGGGTAATTGCTAATGGACAGGTTTTTGAAAAAGGAGGAGTAAACACTTCTGTTGTTTATGGTACGGTTAGTGAAACCATGCGCAAACAATTACAAATGAATGGCGAGGAATGGTTTGCCTGTGGTTTAAGTTTGGTTATTCATCCACATAATCCGTTTGTACCCACCATACATTGCAATTACAGGTACTTTGAATTATACGCCAATAATGTTGTAATAGACAGATGGTTTGGCGGAGGAACCGATTTAACACCTTATTATTTATTTACAGAAGATGCCATTCACTTTCATACAATGCACAAAAATGCATGCGATGAATTTGATACTTCATTTTACCCATTGTTTAAAGCAACTTGCGATAACTATTTTGTAAACACCCATCGAAATAATGAACGCAGGGGCATTGGCGGTATTTTTTATGACCATCAAAAGCCAACACCCCAAAAAGATGATTGGTACTGGCTTGGTTTGGCAAAAGCTTGTGGTAGGGCCTTTTTAGAAGCTTATATACCAATTGTTGAAAAAAGAAAAAATACTATTTTTACTGAACAGCATAAATATTGGCAAGAAATAAGGCGCGGCCGTTATGTTGAATTTAATTTGCTACACGATAGAGGTACCATATTTGGCTTAAAAACCAATGGAAGAACAGAAAGTATACTAATGAGCCTGCCTCCTACCGTTCGATTTAATTATAATTATCAACCCGAAATAGGTAGCCCTGAAGCTATTTTGTTAGATGCATGTTTGCATCCAAAAGATTGGCTAAAAGAACAGCCATCTACCAATATGGATACAACAAATACGAACCAATTTAATAACTAAATTTATTTAAATATGTATCTCCAAAAAAGAAATAGAATATTAAGAAAATCAGCAACCATTAGAAGCCTGGTTGCCGAAACAGTTTTAACCCCCAACGATTTTATTGCACCTATATTTATCCAAGAGGGCCATCACGAAAAAACAGCCATTAGCTCAATGCCAGGCTATTTTAGAAATAGTATTGATGTTACTGTTGAAGAAGTAAAAGAACTATACAGTTTAGGCATAAAAAGTATTTTGATTTTTGTAAAAGCATTAGATGAAACCAAAGATAATGAGGGCAAAGAAGCTTGGAACCCAAATGGTTTAATGCAAAGAAGTATCAAGGCCATTAAAAATGCGGTTCCCGAAATGATAGTAATGACCGATGTAGCATTAGATCCCTATTCCATTTATGGACACGACGGAATTGTAAAAGACGGTGAAATTATAAATGATGAAACTGTAGAAGCATTAGTAAAAATGAGTCTTAGCCATGCTTTAGCAGGTGCAGATATTGTAGCACCAAGCGATATGATGGATGGCCGAATTGCCGCCATACGTGAAGCATTGGAAGAAAGTGGTTGTACTAAAACAGGCATTATGAGTTATAGTGCCAAATATGCATCCTGTTTTTACGGACCATTTAGAGATGCATTAGATAGTGCACCTGGTTTTGGCGATAAAAAAACCTATCAAATGAATTATGCTAACCGATTAGAAGCTATTAATGAAACATTACAAGATGTTGAGGAAGGTGCTGATATAGTAATGGTAAAACCCGCAATGGCCTATTTAGATATTATTCGTGAAGTAAAAAATCAGGTAACCATTCCGGTTAGTGCTTACCATGTAAGCGGAGAGTACGCCATGATTAAAGCAGCAGCAGAGCGTGGTTGGCTTGACGAAAATAAAGCAATTATTGAAAGCCTTACATCTATCAAAAGAGCCGGTGCAGATTTAATTGCAACCTATTTTGCAAAACAAGCAGTATTATTATTAAATGAGTAGCCTTTACCCAGTTTTTTACTAAATTATTCGCATATGTTTATTATAGATATTACCTACAAAGCTCCAACAACAAGTATTGACGAGCACATGGCATCTCACGTTGCCTTTCTTGAAAAATATTATCAATCCGGCAATTTTATCGCCTCCGGAAGAAAAGAGCCCCGCACAGGCGGTATTATTTTAGCCATTGCTGAAAACATGCAGGTAGTAGAACAAATTATGGCACAAGATCCATTTTATGTACATCAATTAGCAGAATGGCAGATTACTGAATTCAAACCAACAAAATCAGTAAAAGCATTTGCCGCACTCATAGAAGGACATGCCTAAGTTCATCCAATTGTTTCAACCATAAATCAAAATCTGTATGCAAATACAAAATAGTCAGCACTTGTTTCAACGAGCCCAACATACTATACCCGGTGGTGTTAACTCACCGGTAAGGGCTTTTAAAAGTGTAGGGGGTACCCCCTTATTCATAAAAAAAGCAAAAGGTGCTTATTTGTATGATGAAGATAATAATCGATATATTGATTACATAGCTTCTTGGGGACCCATGATTTTAGGACATGCTTATGAACCGGTAATTAAAGCTATTCAAGATAAAGCTATCTATTCTACCTCTTTTGGAGCACCTACCGCTTTAGAAATTGAAATGGCTGAACTGATTACACAAATGGCACCTAATGTAGATTTAATTAGAATGGTAAGCAGCGGAACAGAGGCATGCATGAGTGCTTTACGTTTAGCCAGAGGCTATACAGGTAAAAATAAATTTATTAAGTTCGAAGGTAATTATCATGGGCATGCAGATGCGTTTTTAGTAAAAGCCGGTAGTGGTGTGGCTACTTTCGAAATTCAAACCGTTCCTGGTATACCTGCAGGTGTAAGTGCCGATACTTTAACATGCCCCTATAATAACATTGATGCAGTAGAACAACTAGTAGCAAAATACAACGGAGAGATTGCAGCCATTATAGTTGAACCAGTTGCAGGCAATATGGGCTGTATTTTACCTGAAAAAGGATTTTTGGAAGAATTAAGACGAATCTGTACCCAACATCATATTATTCTAATTTTTGATGAAGTGATGACTGGTTTCAGATTAGCACCCGGAGGTGCACAACAACGCTTAGGAATTGACGCCGATTTAATTACTTATGGCAAGGTAATTGGTGCAGGTTTGCCTGTTGGCGCATTTGGGGGTAAAAAAGAAATTATGCAACATATTGCTCCATTGGGCAACGTGTACCAAGCAGGCACTTTAAGCGGTA